>NVTS01000029.1 GCA_002732995.1 Marinosulfonomonas sp.
TGCTTGGTTCCTGATTGCGCCACATGGCCCACAACTTTTCGTAACGTCYCMMCYYCYKCTTKKYSKMMAWAMMYACTCTTCTACATCTACGGGCAACACCGTCGTCGATTTGATCTCCTCCATCGACAACAATGCTGTGACGTTGAAAATCTTCACCTCGGCAATCAACGCCTGATAAAACGTATCATAGGCTTTGGCGTTCTTCACCCGAATCTTCAGGATATAATCAATATCCCCCGCCAACCGGTGCGCCTCCATCACTTCCGCGCGCGCTTGTAATGTGGTCAAAAACCGCGCTTGCCAGTCTGCATCATGCTCGGAAGTGCGCACCAGCACGAAAAAACACGCCTCTAGCCCCAACGCCTGCGGGTCCAGCAGAACCGTTTGGCGCCCGATCACGCCCGAGGCTTTCAATTTGCGAATCCTGTTCCAGACCGGCGTCTTGGAGGAGCCGACTTTGCGCGCTATTTCGTCCAGCGACAGCGATGCATCCTCTTGCAGCTGTGCAAGGATTTTCCGGTCCAGCCCGTCTATTCGTGCCACCATTCTATTCTCCTTTGATGTCTGGAACGTGTGTTCCTATTTTACCTGAAAGCGCATGACATACGCCCTTATTCATCCGCACACCTAGCCATCTGCCGGAATAATATTCTATTATAACGGTTAAGCGCAATGATATTTATCAGGAGAACCCCGATGACAAATTCAGCAACCCCCAAAGTGATCGCCGCCAAAGACGTCACAGATGGCGACACGGTTTACCTAACCTCGTGCGACGCATGGACCCGCGATGTGGCYGTGGCCGAATTGCTSGGGGCTGATGAYRTTGRCTGGCGKCTGGCCTTTGCCAAMCGGCTGCGCGAGGTGACTGACGCCRCYCCAATCGCCGCCGTCGAGGGCGCATCCGGTCTNGCCGAACTGGTTGCGGCATAAATCCCACAACCGCCTGAAATTAATCACTCAAATTTTACAAACACTCTGCAACATACAACATGTTGCGGGGTGCTGTGTTTTGCCCACAAGCCCGCCATATTCTTGCCCCATTCCCCCCTACGAATCCGCACAGTGACGTGATCCCCTCTTATCCAAGGATACCCAAGTAACGAGGTGTTCAGGAGGACCACGAAGGCAACCGGGCCAGAGGCCCAGAACTGGAGCAGAGCAATGGCACGTTATCAGCCAAAAGAAGAGCAGGCAGCAGATACACAGCAGCAACCGGTGCGCAAAATCGGTTATGTAGCGCGGCGTCTGGACGATCAGCAAACCACACCGGCAACCAAAGCCGATGCAAAACCCGCCCCCTATGTGATCACCGATTGGGCCAGCTTCTAATCACAGATTGCAAATTACGACGCACCCGCTAGGTTTTGGCCTATGTCCGGTCCCGTCTCCACAATCCGCAACCTAGGCCCCGCCTCTGACGCTGTATACGCACGCGCCGGCATTCATACAGCAGGTCAGTTGCGTGATCTTGGCCCTGATGCAGCCTATCGCAAATTGCTGCAATCCGGCTCCAAGCCCCATTTTATTGCTTACTACGCCATGGTCATGGGTCTGCAAGGGCGTCCATGGAATGATTGCCAAGGCGATGAAAAAACAGCGCTGCGAGCGCGGTTTGATGCGCTAAAGAGCTACGGGCATGACAAAGGCCGCCCCGAACTGGAAGCGGCCCTTGATAGGATCGGTGTTGTTGAGCGCAAGCGCGGCTAAAATTATTTGAAATAATTTTACTCGGATTTTTTCAAAAAATCCGCTTAGCCAACCAGCTCAAGACCCGAGAAGAAAAACGCGATCTCTTCGGCGGCTGTTTCCGGCGCGTCTGATCCGTGAACCGAGTTTTCACCAATCGACAGCGCGAATTCCTTACGGATCGTGCCCGCATCGGCATCAGCCGGATTGGTCGCGCCCATCACTTCGCGGTTTTTCGCAATCGCRTCTTCRCCTTCMAGAACYTGYACAACRAYMGGYTCKGAMATCATGAAKTCWMMYAATTCRCCAAARAAMGGRCGYTCGSWATGYWCRCCRTARAASSCTTGTGCCTGTGCCAGCGTCAACTGGATACGCTTGCTGGCAACAATCCGCAGGCCAGCGGCCTCGAATTTGGCAACAATCGCGCCGGTCAGATTTCGTTTGGTGGCATCGGGTTTGATGATCGAAAATGTGCGCTGAATGGCCATGATGGTTTCTTTCCTAAATGCGGCAGGCACCCTGCCCGCCCCGTGATAATTTCGCCGCCCTGCTAACACGTCAATTGCGCCATGAAAAGCAGCGATTGACCTTGCCCGCCACATATAGCATGTCTCGCAAAAATGTATTCAACAAGTGGCCCGAACGCATTTGCAAACAAACGCCGCCCCGGACCACTTGCTGAATGCACTATTCCAGATGAACGAGACACGCTAAGGCCAAATCGCACCCATGTTACGCATCAATGATCTGAATTTCGCCATCCAGGGCCGCCCCCTGTTTGAAGGCGCCAGCGCCACCATCCCGACGGGCCACAAAGTGGGCCTGATCGGGCGCAATGGCGCAGGTAAAACCACGCTGTTTAACCTGATCCGCGGCGATCTGCCGTCGGAAACCGGCACCATCACCCTGCCCTCGCGCGCCCGCATCGGTGGCGTCAGTCAGGAAGTGCCGGGCAACGAGGTGTCGCTGATTGACACGGTGCTGGCCGCCGACACCGAACGCGCTGCGCTGATGGCCGAATCCGAAACCGCGACCGATGCGCACCGGATTGCCGAAATCCACACGCGCCTTGCCGATATTGACGCTTATTCCGCCGAGGCCCGCGCCTCCTCWATCCTKAAAGGGCTKGGRTTTGATGSSGCCGAGCAAAAGATGCCSTGYTCSGCYTTTTCMGGTGGKTGGCGGATGCGGGTGGCKYTGGCCGCCGTGCTGTTYAGCGAGCCKGATTACCTGCTGCTSGAYGAGCCRACCAACTATCTCGAYCTKGAAGGCKCGCTYTGGCTMGARGCKTAYCTSGTSAAATAYCCGCACACSGTKYTGATCATTTCGCACGACCGCGARTTGYTRAAYCGTGCSGTYGGSGCGATYCTGCATCTSGARAACCGCARMCTGACSYWKTAYWCYGGCCCCTACGAYCARTTCGYSCGYCAACGCGCCGCCMAAMGSGMWGTSCARGCSGCYGCSGCCAARAAACARGAMYTGCASCGCGCSCATYTKCAAAGYTTTGTKGACCGCTTYAARGCCAARGCCTCAAARGCSAARCARGCCCAGTCMCGGGTSAAAATGCTKGARAAAATGGARACCATCCGYGCCCCCGAAGAYGCGGCYCGCACGGTGTTCAGTTTTCCCGAACCCGAGGAGCTGTCACCGCCGATTATTTCCTGCGAAGGGGTATCTGTCGGCTATGATGGCAAAGCGGTTCTAAAGAACCTGAACCTGCGGATCGATCAGGATGATCGCATCGCGCTTCTGGGTAAGAACGGTCAGGGAAAATCAACGTTAGCCAAGCTGTTATCAGACAGACTTAAACCAATGTCGGGCCAGATGACCAGCTCGCGCAAGCTGCGTATCGGGTTTTTCGCCCAGCATCAGGTTGACGAGCTATACGTCGATGAAACCCCGCTGCAACACCTGTTCCGCGAGCGCCCCAATGAGGGTCAGGCCAAGCTGCGGGCGCGATTGGCAGGCTTTGGTCTGGGCGCGGATCAGGCCGAAACMGAGGTCGGACGCCTGTCAGGCGGGCAAAAGGCGCGGCTATCCCTGCTGCTGGCCACCCTGCCCGCACCGCATTTGCTGATTTTGGACGAGCCGACAAACCACCTTGATATCGAAAGCCGCGAGGCATTGGTCGAGGCGTTGACCGCCTATTCCGGTGCGGTGATCCTGATCAGCCACGACATGCATCTGCTGTCGATGGTGGCGGACCGGTTGTGGCTGGTTAAAGATGGCGGCGTTTCGGTTTGGGAAGACGATTTGCAGGCTTACCGCAAAGACCTGCTGACCAAAGATACCCCTGCCAAGCCGAAGAAAGCCAAAGCCGCGCCCAAACACGCCTCGCGCGATCAACTCCTTGCCATGCGGACTGACGTGCGCAAATGCGAGGAGCGGGTCGGAAAACTGAACGAGATGCGCGATAAACTGGCGAAAAAACTGGCTGATCCGGCGCTGTATGACGAGGACGCAGGTAACRGGGCCGAGCCGTGGCAGCGCAAGTATTCCGAGGTGATGAACGCGCTGGATCGTGCCGATGATATGTGGATGAAGGCGTTGGAGAAGCTGGAAAAGGCCCGGAAATGAGCACGCTTCGCAAAATTGCAATCATCCTGCGAGACGCGCTCTAAATGGATCAAGCCGCCACCATAACTGCTTTTATCACCTTGTTTGTGATCATCGACCCGATCGGGTTGGCGCCGCTGTTCGTCGCCCTGACCAAAGGTGAAGACGCGGCCCGCAGGCGCGGTATTGCGATACGGGCGACGCTGATTGCGGGCGGTTTGCTGGTGCTGTTCGGGCTGTTTGGCGAGGCTGTGTTGGGGTTTGCCGGCATTTCGATGCCAGCCTTTCGCATTGCAGGTGGCGTCCTGCTGTTTCTAACCGCGCTGGATATGCTGTTTGAGCGGCGCACCAAACGGCGCAAAGGCCAGGCCAGTTCTGACAACGACCCCTCGGTGTTCCCGCTGGCCACCCCGCTGATCGCTGGCCCCGGCTCCATCGCGACAATCATCCTGTTGACCGGACAAGCTGGCAACGATTGGGCTGCTGTTGGTACCATAATGCTGGTTTTGCTGGCCGTATTGCTGCTGGTCATGCTGTTTTTCCTGTCAGCAAACCTGCTGGAACGTGTGTTAGGCGATACTGGCACCAATGTGGTGAGCCGCCTGCTGGGGATGCTTTTGGCCGCCTTGTCGGTGCAATTCGTGATTGACGGCATCACCGCGATCAACTGGCTTGGCGGATAGGCTATTCGTGCCTATATCTAGGGGCAGAACCAAGACCAGCGAAAGGCACGCGTGATGAATTCAGATAACCTTGCACAGTTGATTTACCTTGTCCTGCTCGGCAGCGTCATTGCCGGATGGTTCTTTGTCGGCAATCGAAAAAACCTGGGAAAAACCGCGCAGCAGGCCGCCGTTTGGGCGCTGATCTTTGTCGGGGTGATTGCGGCGATAGGGCTGTGGTCGGATATTCGTGATAATGTGGCCCCGAGCCAGTCCTATATCGACGGCATGGCCACGGTCGTAGTGCCACGATCCGGGGATGGGCATTATTATCTAACGCTGGATATCGATGGAACAGACGTGGAATTTGTCATCGACACAGGGGCGTCCGATGTGGTGCTGACCAAGGCCGATGCGGCACGGATCGGGATCGATGTTGAAAACCTGTTNTTTGGTGACATCGCCAACACCGCCAATGGCGAGGTGCGCACGGCGCGGGTTCGGTTGAAAAACGTGCGGTTGGGCGAGATTGTGGACCTGTCTATTGGCGCCTCGGTGAATGAAGGGGAGATGGGCACATCGCTGTTGGGAATGACCTATTTACAGCGCTACAGCAAGATCGAGATCGGCGGCGGCAAGATGGTGCTGCGGCGTTAAAAATTCTATGCGCTCCGCGCAGGGAGGTATTTTGCGCAAGTCACGTTTCATTTGGTTTTGCCCATTCATCTGACACCCCGAGGCCGCGTTTGTTTTCAAATGCATTCGGGGTGTCAGATGAATTCAAGGTAACGAGACTCGCGCTAAAAGAAGAAGGGATTAACGTTCGGCTTTCTTTTCCCAGCTGCCGCTTTGCTGTGACCAGTATTGGGCCGAACATCCCGCCTCGGTCAGGGATTTCCATTGGGCGCGGGCGCGGGTCAGGGCCGCCTCGTCATTGCCATCAAACAGGATGCTGACCCGCTCCATTTTATGGACTTCCTCAACGGATACATCTGCCCCGTCGATGGCCAGAACACAGGTTGCATTATTGGCAGTGGTGGCTTCTGTGGTGGCTTCTGTGGTGGCTTCTGTGGTCAGCAAAATCGGCTGTGCCGCATCGTGATCGCCCCCCGCCAACCCRTGCGGCAAGAACCCGTCATCGCGCCCCAGCCACAGCTTTTCATCCAGCCATTTCATCCGGTTAACATCCGTTCCTCGCACAACAACCCGCCAACCGGCGCCGATGGATTTTTCCAGCAACATCGGCAGCACAGCTTCCAGCGGGGCGCGGGTCAGGTGGTAGAAATAGGCGGCCCCCATCAGACCTCCTGCATGTCGCGGATCAGGCGATCCAGCGCCATCACGCCCCAGCCAGTCGCGCCTTTGGGCGCAAGGGTGGATTCGGTTTTCAGCAACGCGGTGCCCGCGATATCCAGATGGATCCACGGCATTTCATCCAAAACGAACCGTTGCAGGAATTTCGCCGCAGTGATTGACCCGGCGGGTCGCCCGCCAGTGTTTTTCATATCGGCAATACGGGAATCGATCAGTTTGTCATAGCTCGCATCCAGCGGCAGACGCCAAGCCCCCTCGCCTTCGGTTTTAGCGGCCTTCAGAAATGCATTGCACAGGGCATTATCGTTGGAAAATACGCCGGCATTGTCATGGCCAAGGCCGATGATCACCGCCCCCGTCAGGGTCGCCAGATTGATCACACCTGTCGGCTTGAAGCGCTCCTGTGCATACCACAAAACGTCCGCCAGCACSARRCGSCCYTCGGCGTCSGTRTTGATSAYCTCRATSGTSTSGCCCKWCATCGAGSKSACSAYGTCGCCSGGCCGCKKSGCMKYSCCATCRGGCATGTTYTCRACSAGSCCRAYSRSSCCSACMACRTTGGCSYKGGMYTTGCGCRYSGCCAGCGYSYGCATCACRCCCGMMACMACACCYGCGCCGCCCATATCCATGGTCATATCTTCCATGCCCGCCGCCGGTTTCAACGATATGCCGCCAGTGTCAAACACCACGCCTTTGCCGACCAACGCCAGCGGGGCCTCGCCGGATTTGCCACCCTTCCACTGCATCACCACCACCTTGGAGGGGCTGCGCGAGCCTTGGCCGACCGACAGCAAAGCGCCCATGCCCAGCTTTTCCAGCTCGTCCTCTTCCAGGATTTCCACCTCGAGGCCCAACTCGTGCATCGCCGCCAATCGGGCAGCAAAATCGTCTGTTGTCAGGATGTTGGCAGGCTCGTTCACCAGATCGCGGGTGAAAAACACACCCTCTGCTACCGCCGCCATTGGGCCAGCCAAGGCGGCTACTTCTTCGGGTTTGGTCACCATGAACGTGGCACCGCCCATTACATCCGGCTCTTTTGATTTATGGCAGCTAAAATCATAGCCACGCAGCGCCAGCCCCAAGGAAACTTCGGCCATCTGCGCCAGATTGCCCGCCAGAATGTGCAAATCCGCCGTGCCCGCGGCCTTGGCGATGGCAGCACCGGCCTTGCGGGCCTCATCCGCCTTTGGGCGGCGCTTTAGCTTAATCACCTGAACCGCCTCGCACGCCATACCAGCCGGATAGGCCAGATCACGCGCCTCGGCCACTTTCATTGCTTCAAACGCCCCGGATTCTGCAAACCGTTTCAAAGCACCTTTGCACAAACGGTTCACCCGACGGGCGCATGTATCCAACTGCCCGTCGACCCCCAGAAACACCACAATCCGGCCGGTTGCCGCGGCAATAATATCGAGGTCGGTCTCTTTGAATTCTATCCGGCGAGGGGTGGTCATGGCGCTCTCCTGTTTTGCCCGTTAAGGCGGGGTTTTGCCATACCTAGCCTTTGATGCAGCCAAACGCCAGATAGCAGTTTCACCCCGCATTTTTATCGGCTAGGTTAGGCGCAATTGTAAACACACTTAAAGACACTCGGGGGGGATATAACGCGTGGCCAGATTCGACAGATATTTACTGTCGCAACTGATGGTGTTTTTCGGCTTTTTTGCCCTTGTTCTGGTGATGGTCTATTGGGTCAACCAGGCGGTGCGGCTGTTTGACCAACTGATTGCAGACGGCCAGTCTGCCACCGTTTTTCTGGAATTCACCGCGCTGACCCTGCCCAATGTCATTCGCGTGGTACTGCCGATCGCCGCTTTTGCTGCCTCGATRTATGCCACCAACCGCTTAAGTTCGGAAAGCGAACTGGTGGTGGTGCAATCGATGGGGTTTAGCAGCTTTCGGCTRGCGCGTCCGGTTCTGGTGTTTGGGTTGATCGTAGCATTGCTGACCGGCATATTGTCCCACATACTGGTGCCGGTTTCTTCGCGCCTGCTGGCCGAACGCAGTGCCGAAATATCGGAAAATATCACCGCAAGGTTCCTGACCGAGGGGGCCTTCCTGCACCCGGCCGACGGCATGACCTTTTACATCCGCGAAATCAGCCCCGAGGGCGAGTTGCTGGACATTTTTATGTCCGATACCCGCAACCCGGACGCCCAAGTGACCTACACCGCCAGAAATGCCTTTTTGGTGCGTGATGAAAACGGCCCGAAGCTGGTTATGTTTGACGGTATGGCGCAAACGCTGGGCCGCAACGGCAAGCGGCTGTTCACCACCGGTTTTTCCGATTTTTCCTATGACATCGGGGCGCTGATCAGCGCTGGAGACCATAAGGGGCGCTCGGTAAAAGAGCTGTCTACGTTCGAGTTATTATCTCCGACACCTGCCCTTATGCAAGAGACCGGCGGAACCCGCGCAAGGCTGCTCTACGAAGGRCATGACCGATTTGCCCAACCCCTATTGTCCGTTGTCACTGCCTTGATTGGATTTTCCGCCCTGCTTGTCGGCAGCTTTAGCCGTTTCGGGGTGACCCGCCAGATCATATCGGCGATTGTTCTACTGATTTTGATCAAAGCGCTGGACAGTATGATGGTTGGCTATGCCAGCGCCAATGCACATCTTTGGGCGCTGGTCTATGTGCCTGTGGCGGCGGGGATTCTTGTCGCCGCAGTATTGCTGTGGCTGTCGGAGCGCCCGGGCCGGATTRCGCGCTTGTTCATGCGCAACARGGGGATAGCATGATCCTGTATAGCTATTTTGCCCGCCGGTTCCTGAAATCATTTGCCATCGTTTTCGGCGTGTTCCTTGGCATTGTTCTGATGATCGAGGTGGTTGAACAGACGGGCAGGTTTAACAATGAAGCGGTCGGATTTGCCGAAATCATGGAATTGTCGTTGCTGCATCTTCCATCACAGATGTATCCGATCCTGCCGCTGATCATGATACTGGCCACATTGGCGCTGTTCCTTGGATTGGCCCGCAGTTCAGAGCTGGTGATCACCCGCGCCTCGGGGCGCTCCGGCATGAAAAGTCTGATCGCGCCTGTGGTGATGGCGCTGGTGTTGGGCCTGTTGGCAGTGACCGTGTTCAATCCGCTTGTCGCGGCCACATCCAAACAATACGAGGCCATATCCAGCCGATACGCCAGCGGCACCGAAAGTGTTCTGTCCATTTCGCAAGAAGGGCTGTGGCTGCGCCAAGGCAATGCCGATGGCCAGACCGTGATCCGGGCGCAGGGATCAAACCTGGATGGCACCAAACTGGTCGATGTCAGCTTTTTCAGCTTTACTGCCAATGGCACCCCTTTAAGCCGGATTATGGCGACTTCAGCCGAATTGACCGACGGCGCATGGGTGCTGACCGAGGCCAAGAGATGGCGTCTGCTGGGCAGCGCCAATCCGGAACGCGACGCACAACAATTCGAGACATTGCGGGTTCCCAGTGATCTGACCGTTGAGCAGATACGCGACAGTTTTGGCTCCCCCAGTTCGATCGCGATCTGGGATTTGCCCGATTTCATTAGCCGCCTTGATGCCGCCGGATTTTCCGCCCGCCAGCACCGTGTCTGGTTTCAGACAGAACTGGCCTTGCCGCTGTTGCTGGTGGCAATGGTGCTGATCGGGGCCGGATTCACCATGCGCCACACCCGTTTTGGCGGCACCGGCCCGATGGTGCTGGCCGCTGTATTGATGGGGTTTGCCCTGTTTTTCATCCGCAATCTTGCGCAAGTGCTGGGCGAAAACGGCCAACTGCCGGTCTATGTCGCTGCCTGGAGCCCGCCGCTGGCCGCAATCCTGTTGGCGCTGGCATTGATCCTGCATCTGGAGGACGGGTGATGTTGCGCGCGTTTGTCCTGATCCTGCTCACGACCCTGACCTTTGGTCCCGCCCCCGCATCGGCCCAAAGCGCGAACCTGGCAACGCTGGTTGCCGACAAAGTCTGGATTGACGGCAACGACACCCTGACCGCCGAGGGGCACGTCGAGATTTTGAACGGTACCACACGGATCAAGGCCACGCGCATCATCTATTCCGCAGCGGACGGCAGCATGCACATAGAGGGGCCGATTACCCTGATCGACGGCGATGACATTATCATTCTGGCCAGCAGTGCCAATTTGGATTCAGACCTGCGAAACGGTATTTTGCGCAGCGCCCGCATGGTGCTGAACCAGCAACTACAGCTGGCCGCTGTCGAAATCCACCGCGTTAACGGGCGCTATACCCAGCTCTATAAAACCGTGGCGTCCAGCTGTCAGGTTTGCGCCAAGAACCCTGTACCGTTGTGGCAAATCAGGGCGCGCCGGATCATTCACGACCAAGAAAAACGCCAGCTTTATTTTGATGACGCAGTGCTGCGGGTGCTGGATATCCCGATCTTTTATCTGCCGCGTCTGCGCCTGCCCGACCCGACCCTGAAACGCGCCACCGGATTTCTGGTGCCGAACTTCAAGAGTTCCTCGAAACTGGGCTGGGGGCTAAAGCTGCCCTATTTCATCAAGCTGGGGGAYCATGCGGATRYCACGCTAACSCCTTTYATYGGCACMAAGACCAACACGGTCGAGTTGGGCTTTCGCCGCGCCTTTCGCACTGGCGATAYYKSSKKYRMMAGSGCMWYYAKNNCCATGMTKRARTSCRYYSSKGSMKRGAYYGYSGMNTATTTCTTTGGCGAGGGGCGCTTTGATCTGCCGCACGACTATGTGCTGACCTTTGATGTCGAACTAACGTCAGATCGGGATTACCTGCTGGATTATGGCTATTCCTCAAAGGACCGGCTGGACAGCGCAGTCGGCATCCATCGGGCACGGCGTGATAAACTGGTGGCGATCGAGCTGATCCACTACCACACGCTGCGGGCGACCGAAGACAACGACACCCAGCCAACTGTGGTTGGCAACGTAACCTATCACCAACGGTTCAAACCGGCCCTGTTGGGCGGAGATGCCAGCCTGCGGTTTGAGGCCCACAGCCATTACCGCTCCTCGACCATTGCAGGCGACAGTGGCCGTGATCTGGCCCGCGCCAGCCTGCGGCTGGATTGGCGGCGGGGCGGGACCCTGCGCAACGGCATGCTCGCCAGTATTCTGGGCGAGTTGAATGTGGATTACTACAATATCGAACAGGGTTTAGCTGGCGAATTGGACGGCAGCCATTTCACCCCCGCTGCCGCGGTCGAATTGCGCTGGCCTTTTGTTAAAGCCACCGCCACAGGTGTTTCGCATGTGCTGGAACCGGTGGTGCAACTGGTCTGGAGCGATGATGCGGCCGCAAACGTTCCCGACGAGGACAGCCGGTTGGTTGAATTTGACGAGGGCAACCTGTTTTCACTGTCCCGCTTTCCCGGTGCTGACAGATACGAGCGCGGTTTGCGGGCCAATGTCGGGGTGACATGGACGCGGTATGACCCAAAGGGCTGGTCACTGGGCCTGACCGTCGGGCGCATTTTCAGGGCCGATGATCTGGGGCAGTTCCAAACCAGCACTGGTCTTTCGGGCACGGATTCGGACTGGCTGACAGCGTTTCAGCTGAAATTTCCCAACAACCTGACCCTGACCAATCGGGCGATCTTTGATAGCGGCTTTGATTTTGCCAAGAATGAAACCCGCCTGACCTGGAAAACCGACCGCATCGGCCTTGGCTCCAGCTATATCTGGATGGAGGCCGAACCCTATGAGGCCCGCCCGCTGGACACCTCCGAATGGACTTTTGACGCGGCCTATCAGATCAGCCCGAACTGGACTGGCARGATGGACTGGCGCTATGATTTCATCGCAGGCGATGCCGCCCAGGCAGGCGTCGGGCTGCAATATCGCAATGAATGTGTGAAGGTTGATCTTTCCCTCTCGCGTCGCTTTACCTCATCGGGTAGTCTGACCCCGACAACCGACTTCGGGTTGACCGTATCGCTCACCGGCTTTGGCACGAACGGCTCGGGACGCGGAACGGCCCGCAGTTGCCAAAAGTATAATTAGGAAGCACGACAGATATGACCATGATGCGCTTTTTGACCCTTTGTCTGACCTTTGTTGCCCTGAGCGTGGCGGCGCAGGCACAAAACATGTTCGCCCCTGCTGCAAAGGTGAATGAACAGGCTGTCACCAATTTCGAGGTCGATCAAAGGGCCAAATTTATGACCCTGCTAAAATCGCCGGGTGATCCGCAAAAAGAAGCGCTCAAGGCGCTGGTAAACGAGCGCCTGCAACTGGCAGCAGCGGTTGCGGCGGGGATCAACCTGACCGATGATCAGGTTCTGGTCGGCATGGAAGAATTCGCCGCGCGGGCAAACCTGAGTGTTGAGGATTTCACCAAAGCCATTGCCGGTGCTGGTGTGGCCCAGGAAAGTTTTCGTGATTTCGTTAAATCGGGGCTGGCGTGGCGCGAGTTGGTGCGGGCCCGTTTCGGCCCCCGTGCGCAAATCACCGAAGCCGAAGTGGACCGCGCTGTCGCGCTCACATCCGGCAAAGGCGGTCTGCGGGTGTTGCTAAGCGAAATCATCCTGCCAGCGCACACCCCGCAAGCAACGGCCCAAAGCCAGCGACGCGCAAATACGATCACCAAACTGACATCTACGGCCGCCTTTTCCGCACAGGCCCGCCGGCATTCGGCATCTGGTTCACGCGGGCGCGGCGGACAACTGGACTGGATGCCGCTGTCCAATTTGCCAGCACCAATTCGCAGCCAGATACTGGCGCTTAGCCCCGGTCAGGTGACGGCCCCTATTTCGATCACGAATGGTATTGTGTTGTTYCAGTTGCGCGGCATCGAGGAAACCGACGCCCCCGAGACGACAGATGTATCGCTGGAATACGCCGCCTACTACATTCCCGGCGGGCGCTCTGATGCGGCCCTAAAAGAGGCCGCGCGAATCAAGGGGCGGGTCGATTCCTGTGATGATCTTTACGGCATCGCCAAAGGCCAGCCCGAAGAGCGGCTGGATATCGACACCCTGCCGATTGCCGATGTGCCGCAAGATATTGCGATCGAGYYSRSYMAWSWSSRYSSYRKSKWAGKMWYSASSWWMSKGASGYSRRCMGSMRSMRMAWCKYKGGWGYYGKTKANGCTGKRYSKKYGYMMRSYRSAAWKKRRSKAGGATGTGTCACGCGAGGATGTGCGGGCGCGATTGTTCAATCAGCGTCTGGAATCATACGCCAATGGCTATTTGTCCGAGTTGAAAGCCGACGCCACCATCGTTTACCCATGAGCCGCGCMCCGATTGCGCTGACCTGTGGCGARCCTGCGGGGGTTGGGCCMGAGCTGGCGCATAAAGCATGGCAGGAACTGGGCGCGGATTTACCGTTCTTTCTGATTGGCGATGCGCGGCATTTGCCTGACGGGGTTTTCGCAATTGAAATTGCCGACCCAGCCGAGGCCGCGGGCGCGGCTCGGCATGGATTGCCCTTGCTGGCGCACCGCTTTGCTGCGCCAGCAAGGGCAGGCCAGCCCACGCCCGAAAACGCCCAAGGGGTAATTGATGTGATTGCGCGCGGTGTTGAGCTGGTGCAATCGGGTGCGGCATCAGCGCTGTGCACGGGACCGATCCACAAGAAGGCGCTCAAAGACGGGGCCGGGTTTGCCTTTCCTGGGCATACCGAATTTCTGGCGCATCTGGCGGGGGTTGAACGTGTGGTGATGATGCTGGCTTGTGAGCAATTGCGGGTGGTTCCGGTGACCATTCACATTGCGCTGGCTGACGTGCCCGCCGCCCTGACGGCTGATCTGTTGGCGGACAGCATCCGGATCACCACGGCGGCGCTAAAGCGCGATTTTGGCGTGGAGACACCCCGCATTGCTGTGGCAGGGATCAACCCGCATGCCGGCGAAGGCGGGGCAATGGGAGCTGAGGAAATCGAGATGATTGCGCCTGTGCTGGAGCAGTTGCGCGGTGAAGGTATCGACATTGCCGGCCCGCTACCCGCTGACACCATGTTCCATGCCCGCGCCCGCAATGGGTATGATGTGGCGATCTGTATGTATCATGATCAGGCGCTGATCCCGATCAAAACGCTGGATTTTGATCGCGGGGTGAATGTGACGCTGGGTTTGCCGTTCATCCGCACCTCGCCGGATCATGGCACGGCGTTTGACATTGCCGGGCGCGGGATTGCGCTGCCGGCCAGTTTGATCGAGGCGTTGAAGGTGGCAGAGCGGATGGCGCTTGCGCGGGGGGATGGATGAAAGAGATTTTATGCGCTCCGCGCGGGGGATATTTCCAGCGTTTTGCATTTAATAAAAGGAAAAGAGCAACAGAACTCGCCCACTCTTGGGGTGRGTTCTGTTKCATGGGAATGCAAATTGCTTTTAGGGAACAATGATGGGGGGGCATTCGATGATCGATAGCTTACCGCCCCTACGCGAGGTGATCGCGGCGCATGATTTGCAGCCGAAAAAGGCGCTGGGGCAGAACTTTTTACTGGATCTGAACCTGACCGCCAAGATTGCCCGTCAGGCGGGCGATTTGTCGGGGTGTGATGTGCTGGAAATTGGCCCGGGCCCTGGCGGATTGACCCGTGGATTGCTGGCCGAGGGGGCGCGGCGCATTCTGGCGGTGGAGAAGGATGCACGGTGTTTGCCGGCGCTGGCCGAAATCGAGGCTGCCTATCCTGATCGTTTGCAGGTGATCAATGCGGATGCATTGCAGCTGGATGTGTTGCAGCATCTGACCCCGCCCATTCGGGTGGTGGCAAACCTGCCCTATAATGTCGGAACCGAGCTGCTGGTGCGCTGGCTGACGCCGGATCAATGGCCACCCTATTGGGACAGTCTGACGTTGATGTTTCAAAGGGAGGTGGCGCTGCGGATTGTGGCACAACCGGGCAACAAGGCCTATGGGCGGCTGGCGATCCTGTCGCAATGGCGCACGGACGCGCGGATGGTGATGACCCTGCCCCCCGAGGCATTCACCCCGCCACCAAAGGTGCATTCGGCGGTGGTGCATTTGCAGCGTTTGGAGCGCCCGCGCTTCAAAGCCGATGCCAAGGTGTTAAGCCGCGTGGTGGCCGCCGGATTTAACCAGCGGCGCAAAATGCTGCGCTCGTCCTTGAAGGGGATCACACCGGATATCGAGGCGCATCTGATCGCTGCGGGGATCAAACCGACGGAACGGGCMRAAMAWRWYTCAATCGAGGCGTTTTGTGCGCTGGCCCGCGAGGTGGCAAAATAAAGCCCCGCAACTTTGGCGGGGCCTTATGATGTTTGCTATTGGTGTTTGCTATTGGTGTTTGCTATTCTGCGGCTTCCGGCGTGTCAGGCTTGTCGGCCTGTTCCAGCGGATTTATCTTGGGCTTGCGGGTGCGTTTTCGCGGGGCAGGTTTGCTCTCGGGGGTGTCCACCAGCCCGTTGTCGGCAGCGGGTTCCACAGCGGCCATATCCGGTTGCGGGGCCGAGGCCGGATCGACCTGTTTATCGCCACCCTGATTGCCTTGATTGGCTGGGCGCTCTGAATCCCGTTCCGACCGTGCCGCATCGCGTTCCTGACGCTCGCTATCGCGCTGTTGCTGGCGATCGCGGGTCTGCGCCTCTTGCTGCTCACGTTTGGCATCGGCCTCGCGCAGCGCATCGGCCAGCATCCGTGTGTAATGTTCCGCGTGCTGCTGGAAGTTTTCCACCGCCACACGGTCATCGCCCAGCTGGGCATCGCGCGCCAACTGGTTGTATTTTTCAATGATCTGTTGCGGCGTGCCGCGCACTTTACCTTGGGGACCGGAACTGTCAAAAACGCGGTTCTGGTTGTTACCGTGGCTTTGGCGACTGCGGTTCTTATTGCCCCGCGAACGTGATTTGGATGATCTCATGGTTTAATTGTATCCAGCCATATATGGGCTAATTCGCTTATGATCTCTGCCGCGCCTCTTGCGTGGGGTTATTCAAACCGGACCTTTACGATTTATGGTTACTTGCAACGTAGGAGCAGACTTACTTCCTTGTCGTTGCGTGGTCTTGGGTAACAAGTCTAACAGGGGGCTGACAAGTAAAAATTAACAAACATGGCCCGAACAGGTGTGTTTTTGCCAAATACCGGGGGAATATGGCCGGAAAATCACGCTTTGCCGCCGAAAACCACACGGTCCCGCCCCTCCATGTCCTGCAAACAGGTGATTCCTTCAAATCCTGCGGCGCCAAACAGGGCTTGGACATCGGCGGCCTGGAGGTGGCCAATCTCGACAATCAAGCGCCCGTTCGGGTTAAGATGCAGCATCGCCTGCGCCGTGATGGCGCGATACGCATCAAGCCCGTCCCCACCGGGTGTCAGGGCAATCAATGGCTCCCAGTTGCGAACTTCGGGGGAAAGAGCAGGCATTTCTGCGGCGGTAATATAGGGCGGGTTCGAAACGATCACATCAAACTGCCCTTCAATATTGCCAAACCAGTCCGAGCGCTGAAAGCGGCTACGTTTTTCCAACCCCAGCCGTGCGGCGTTTTGCGCAGCGATACCCAGGGCGTCGGGGCTGGTATCGGTGCCCTGCCCGGTGGCCGATTTATTTTCAGCCAGCAGCGAAAGCAAGATACAGCCCGATCCGGTGCCAAGATCAAGCACAGTTTCGAACTCTGAGGCCAGCGTCGTTTCCACCAATAATTCGGTGTCGGGGCGCGGGTCCAGCACWTCAGGGGTGACAATAAAGTTGCGCCCGTAAAATTCGCGGACCCCAATGATATGTGAAACGGGTTTGCGCATGCAACGCTCGTCTATCGCCATGGAAAACCTGATCATCGCTTCATTCGCGACATCATCACTCAAAACCAGCGTCAACGTTGCGCGCTCAATGCCCAATGCATGGGCCATCAGGATACGGGCATCATTGGCACCGTCAGGAACATCGGCGGCGTTAAGGGCCTGAATGGCGGCGATCAGGGCCTCATTCGCCGTCATGTCTCCATCTCGGCCAGCAATGTGGCCTGTGCGTCGGCTGTCAGCGCATCAATCAGCTCGTCCAGATCGCCCTGCATCACAGCATCCAGCTTATAAAGCGTCAGGTTGATACGGTGGTCCGAAACGCGCCCTTGGGGGAAATTATAGGTGCGGATGCGCTCGGATCTGTCGCCCGACCCCACCTGGCTTTTGCGATCGGCGGATCGTTCATCATCCACCCGTTGACGCTCAATATCATAGAGCCGCGTTTTCATCACCTGCATGGCGATCTCGCGGTTTCGGTGCTGCGATTTTTCGGCGCTGACCACGATGATGCCGGTTGGAATGTGTAATATCCGCACCGCACTGTCGGTGGTGTTAACGTGTTGCCCGCCAGCGCCAGATGCGCGCATCGTATCAATGCGCAAGTCATTGGCATCAATGGTTATATCCACATCTTCAGCCTCGGGCAGAACCGCCACCGTGGCCGCCGAGGTATGCACCCGGCCACCGCTTTCGGTGGTTGGCACACGCTGCACACGGTGCACACCGCTCTCGTATTTCAGACGGGCAAACACGCCGGCCCCCACGACATGTGCGATCACCTCTTTGATACCGCCAAGTTCAGTGATGTTCTGCGAGATGATCTCGAATTTCCAACCCTGGTTTTCGGCGTATCTCTGATACATCCGCAACAGATCACCGGCAAAGAGTGCTGCTTCATCCCCGCCCGTTCCGGGCCGGATTTCGATCATCGCGGGGCGCGCGTCGGCCGCATCTTTGGGCAACAGGGACAGTYGCAGCGCCTCTTCGACGACGGGCAGACGCTCGCGCAACATAGGCAGTTCTTCCTCGGCCAGTTCCTTCATTTCGGGATCAGCCAGCATCATTTCGGCCTCTTCCAGATCACCCAATAACTGGCGGTATTCCACCACCTGCTCCACCACCGG
Organism: Marinosulfonomonas sp.; assembly: GCA_002732995.1. Lineage (GTDB taxonomy): Bacteria > Pseudomonadota > Alphaproteobacteria > Rhodobacterales > Rhodobacteraceae > Profundibacter. The sequence goes on from NVTS01000029.1 coordinate 18,017, forward strand.
TTTCAGCTCGGAATATTCACGCGCCAGCGTGGCAATATCGGCACCAGCATCGCCTTGGGCCATCTGCGCTTCCAGAAACTCGAACCGCTGGGTGATTTGCATAAGTTTTTCTAAGGGAACCATGGCCATGTCTTGCCCGCCAGATGTGATTTGGTCAAGGGCGGTTTATATGATATAATATGTGTATGAAAAAATTTGCCCTTATAGCGGCAGTTTTCGCCGCCTCCTTACTCGCCCCCGCCCACGCGGATGTCGTTGGGCCCGGTGGCGAGGTTATCGCCTGTTTTTGCACAGATCAAACCGGATCACGGGTCGAACTGGGCCWAAGCATTTGTCTGAATGTTGACGGTCGCCAGTTCACCGCCCGTTGCGAGATGTCTCTTAACAGTCCGATGTGGCGCGAACAAAAAGAAGGCTGTGTCTCTTCCAGCCTAATTCAGCGTCTTCACGATGCCCAGCCAGCCGCGAACACGGCTGCTGTTAACGCCAAAATCTGACCGGCCAAATCGCAGACGCGCATAGATGGTGACGCGGCTGCCTTGCCCGTCCGTCACCGCTTGCACCGTGGTGTAATCGGGAAACCCCAATATACGGCTGCGGGTGACATAGGTGATTACCCCCTCTTTGATGCTGCCTGCCAATATGCGGGTGCGTTTGGAGGCCAGTGCAACGGTGTTGAACGTCTCTAGAATATCGGCTGGCGGCACGTCATACACCTGCACAAACAACCCGCTACTGCCCTTAATGACAGGCCCGCCGGGCGCGGCATCCATAGGCGGCGGCACATGCAACGCGGTGGTGTCATGCGGGGCCATGCGGACGTAAATCAAACCCGAAATAACGATCATCAGCAGTAACCACGTGGTATTAATCACAAATTTCCAGCTCATCGGTAATTTACTCCCGGCAGGATTGACAGCATTTCAAACATCAGGTTCGCCCCCGTCAGGGCCGTGTTTCCCGTGGTGTCATAGGGTGGCGATACCTCGACCATATCACAGCCGACAATGTCCAGCCCCTTCAGTCCGCGGATCAGCTCCATCGCTTGCGGCGTGGTCAGCCCACCGATTTCCGGCGTGCCGGTTCCGGGTGCGTAGGCCGGATCAAGGCTGTCGATGTCATAGCTGATGTAAACCGGCCCCGCGCCGATTTCCTTGCGGATTTCTGCCGCCAGCGGGATCAGGGATTTGTGCCAGATTTCCTGCGCCAAAATCATTTTGAAGCCCCATTCCAGCGGATCGTCAAAATCCTCGGCACTATATCCGGTGCCGCGCAGGCCCACCTGCCAGACACGCATCGGGTCCAGCAGACCCTCCTCGTAGGCGCGGCGAAACACGGTGCCATGCACCTCGCGCTCACCGAACATGGTCTCGGACACATCGGCATGGGCATCAATATGAACCAGCCCGACGGGGCCGTGTTTTTTGGCAATCGCCCGCAGGATCGGCAGGGTCAGGGTATGGTCGCCGCCCAAAGTCATCGGCACTACATCGTGCTTTAGGATTTCATCGTAATAGTCTGATATAATAGCAATTGTATCGTTCAGATTGAAGGTGTTCACCGCCACATCGCCCAGATCGGCGCAGTTCAGACTGTCAAACGGTGCCGCCCCTGTCTGGATGTTATAGGGCCGGATCATCGCGCTTTGGGAGCGCAGTTCTTTGGGCCCGAACCGGGTGCCGGAGCGCCAACTGGTGCCATGGTCCATCGGCACCCCGATGATCGCCACGTCCAGCCCCTCGGCGCTCGCGACCGCAGGCAGGCGCATAAACGTCCCAGGCCCCGAAAACCGCGCCAGCTCGTWGCCGCCAATTGGTTGGTTTGTCATCACGTCCCTCCTTTGCGTGCCCTCTTGTTCCAAGCCCAGATGCACATCAATTCGGTGGCCACATGTGCGCCTGCAATCGCGGTGACGCCCGTGGTGTCATAGGGCGGCGACACCTCGACCACATCGCCGCCAACCATATTGATCCCCGCCAGATCGCGCAGGATGATGGACGCCTGCGCCGATGTCAGACCGCCCCAGACCGGGGTGCCGGTACCAGGGGCAAAGGCCGGATCAAGGCAGTCAATATCGAATGTCAGATAGGTTTGATGGTCGCCAAGGATCGCTTTGATCTTTTGCACGGTGGCAAGCGGTCCAATGGTGTGCACCTCGCGCGCATCAATGATGTTGACGCCCAGCGTGTCTTCATTGGTGGTGCGAATACCGACCTGAACCGAGCGTTCGGAGTCAACCAGCCCCTCCTTGACCGCCTTATAGAACATGGTGCCATGATCGACGCGGCTCATATCGTCATCGGCCCATGTATCGGTGTGCGCATCGAATTGCAGCAATGACAGTGGCCCGAACTTTGCCGCATAAGCCCTTAATATCGGGAAAGAAATGTAGTGATCCCCGCCCAGACACAGCGACGCCGCGCCCGCGTCCAGTATGCCGGTGATATGCGCGGTCAGGGCGGCGGGAAAACCCGCAATGTTGGCGTAATCAAAGGCCAGATCGCCGTAATCCACCACATTCATCTCGCTCATCGGGTCAATGTCCCAGCCGTAAGGCGCATCGGGCGCTTGCAGACAGGAGGCCTCGCGGATCGCTCGCGGCCCCAGCCGTGTGCCGGGCCGGTTTGTCACCGCTTGGTCAAACGGAACACCCGTGATGGCCAGATCAACGCCGGTCAGGTCTTTGGTGTAGGTGCGGCGCAAAAACGAGGTGATTCCGCCAAAGGTGTTTTCATTCGACAGCCCCTTGTGACCCTTGCGAGTGATCGCCGTGTCGACCTGTGATTTCGCATCTTCCAGTGCCATCTTACCCTCCGTTTCCAACCGGTTGCCGTGTCTCGACCAGACGGGCAAAAAACGAAGCCCCGATCGGGGAAATCTCGTCGTTGAAATCATAGCCGGTGTTGTGCACCCCTGGTCCTGCGCCTTGGCCCAAAAACAGATAGGCTCCGGGGCGTTTCTCCAACATATAAGAGAAATCTTCGGCCCCCATTTCGCTGTCCTGATCGGCCACCACATTGTCCACACCGGACACCTYGGCGGCCAYGGCAGCGGCCAGCGCCACCTTGTCGGCATCATTAATGGTGGGCGGATAGCCATCGTTATAGGTCAGCGCCACCTCGACATCATATGTTTCGGCAATGCCACGGCAAATCTCGCGCAACCGCCGTTTGGCCATTTCCTTTACGTCCTTATCGAATGTCCGCACCGTGCCGCCCACCACGGCAACTTCGGGGATCACATTGCTGGCACTTCCGGTATGGATTTGCGTCACTGAAACCACCATCATTTTACGCGTGTCATGGTTGCGACTGACGATCGTCTGAAACGCGCTGGCCAGTGCAATCACCGCGACCACCGGATCACGAGTTTCTTGCGGATAGGCACCATGCCCACCCAACCCCTTGATATTAATCTCGAAATCATCTGCCGCCGCCATGATCGGCCCCGGCGTGGTGGAAAATGTACCGACCGGCAAATCAGGGATATTGTGCAACGCGTAGACCTCGCCAATATCAAAGGTGTCCATGATCCCCTCGTCACACATCACCTCGCCACCGCCGCCGTCTTCCTCGGCGGGCTGAAAAATCAGCGCCACGCGGCCGGAAAAATTGCGTGTTTCCGCCAGATATCGCGCCGCCCCCAGCAGCATGGTGGTGTGACCGTCATGGCCACAGGCGTGCATTTTTCCGTCAACAACCGAGGCATACTCCAGCCCCGTTTCCTCACCCATCGGCAGCGCATCCATATCGGCCCGCAAGCCAATCGTCGGCCCCGCGCCCTGCCCGTTGATGATCGCCACAATGCCCGAGGTGGCGATCCCCTGATGAATTTCGTCCACCCCGAATTCGCGCAGCCGTTCCGCCACGAACGCCGCGGTTTCATGGCATTCAAAGCCAAGCTCGGGATGCTGGTGCAAATGGCGTCGCCAGCCCTGCATATCCTTGGAAAATTCGGCGATACGATTGACGATGGGCATTGTGGACTCCTGACCAGACATGGTGTGTAACTGACGCCACCCTTCCCCAGATTTGGCGACAGCGCAATGATCAAAGACAATAACCTTACAAACGACGACCTGATAAATGATGCCGATGGCGGCATGCCGCGGCTGCTGGAAATCATGCGCCGCCTGCGCGACCCTGAAACGGGGTGCCCGTGGGATATTGAACAGGATTTCGCCTCCATCGCGCCCTACACAATTGAAGAGGCCTATGAGGTGGCGGACGCGATTGAGCGCGGTGATATGGGTGATCTGGAGGGCGAGTTGGGCGATTTGCTGCTGCAAACAGTCTATCACACCGCGATGGGCGAAGAAGCCGGGCATTTTACCTTTGACACCGTCACCCGCGCGATTAGCGATAAAATGGTGGCACGGCACCCGCATGTATTTAGCACCGAGAGCCGCGATAAATCCGCTGAACAACAGACCGCCGACTGGGAGTCGATCAAGGCGGCCGAACGTGCCGGCAAGTCTGAGCGCGGCGCGCTGGACGGGGTCGCCATCGGCCTGCCTGCCCTGCTGCGGGCGTTAAAGCTGCAAAAACGCGCGGCACGAGTAGGCTTTGATTGGCCATCGACCGATCAGGTGCTGGATAAGATCAATGAGGAATCCCGCGAGCTGGTCGAGGCCTGCGGCACCCTGAGCCAAACGGAAATCGAGGAAGAGTTTGGCGACCTGTTGTTCGTGATGGCCAACCTTGGCCGCCACCTGAATCTTGATCCCGAAGCCGCCCTTCGTTCCGCCAACGCCAAATTCACCCGCCGCTTTGCAGCGGTCGAGGCCAAGCTGGCCGAACGGGGTAAAACCCCCGCCCAATCCGATCTGGCCGAAATGGATGCCCTGTGGGACGTGGTGAAAACCGAAGAATAGCCTTGCCTGTTTCTTTTTTGCTTAAATATCCCCCGCGCGGAGCGCACAAAAGTTACCTTACTTTTTTAATCAGGTATTGACCTGACTCTTTTAGTCAGGTTTAAGCGAGAGCAGAAATCAACAGGAGCAAACAAATGCCAACCAAATTCCGCGCCACCCTTTTTGCAACCGCCGCTATCGCCGCAACCACCGCTATCGCTCCCGCCTTGGCCCAAGAGGTCAACGTCTACTCATACCGTCAGCCCGAATTAATTCAGCCCCTGATGGACAAGTTTACAGATGCAACCGGCATCAAAGTCAACGTTGGCTTCCTGAAAAAAGGTTTGATCGAAAAACTCGGTGCCGAAGGCGACCGTTCTCCGGCCGACCTGATCTTTACAGTCGATATTTCACGCCTGAACGGCGTTGTCGAAGCGGGCCATACCCAAGCCGTAATTTCCGACGTGCTGTCCGCCAATATCCCTGCAGATATGCGTGATCCGGCTGGCGAATGGTTCGGCCTGACCACCCGCGCCCGGGTGATTTTTGCATCCAAAGACCGCGCGGCCGAAGGCCCGGAAACCTATGATGAATTGGCCGATCCAAAATGGAAGGGCCGTATCTGCACCCGTTCAGGCACCAATGCCTACACAGTTGCACTGGTTTCTGCCGCTATTCACCACATGGGTGAAGAAGGTGCGAAAACCTGGCTGGAAGGTGTCAAAGCCAATCTTGCCCGCAAACCCCAAGGCAATGACCGCGCCCAAGTCAAAGCTGTCTGGGCAGGTGAATGCGACATCGCAATCGGCAACACTTATTACATGGGTAAAATGGTCAATAACCCTGAGCAGGTCGCATGGGCTGACAGCGTGAATGTTGTATTCCCGATCTTTGAAGGCGGTRGCACCCACGTTAATGTATCCGGCATGGCGCTGGCCAAGCACTCTCCGAACAAGGAAGATGCCATCAAGCTGATGGAATTTCTGGCCTCGCCAGAAGCCCAAACCATCTATGCCGAGCAAAACTATGAGTACCCGATCGCACCCGGCACCGAGGCTTCTGAATTGGTGCAAAGCTGGGGCTCCTTCACCGCTGATGATGTCAACCTGATGGACATCGCCAAACTGCGCGGAACGGCCCTGAGAATGATCGAAGTGGTTGATTTTGACGGCTAAATTATAAAGGCGGTAACGAGTGGTTATCCCCGTTCGCAGCAATGCGGGCGGGGATTTTTCTTGTGCTGGACTTTTTCTTGTGCTGGACAGTGCCATAAATGGCCGTCATTCTGCCCATTCAAAATGGAGTGACAAACATGCCCGCAACCCCGCGCAAAATCATCATCGATACAGACCCCGGTCAGGATGACGCGGTGGCTATCCTGCTGGCGCTGGCCAGCCCCGGGGACATCGAGGTGATCGGCATCACCGCTGTTGCCGGCAACGTCCCCCTGCCCCTGACCCAGAAAAACGCCCTGATTATTTGCGAGTTGGCGGGTCGGTCCGACATCCCCGTTTACGCAGGTTGTGATCGCCCGCTGGCCCACACGCTGGTCACCGCCGAACATGTGCATGGCAAAACCGGCCTTGATGGCCCCAACCTGCCCGACCCGCAGATGCAACTGACCGATGGCCACGCCGTTGACTACATCATCGACACCCTGCGCGCCGAGCCTGCGGGCACGATAACCCTGTGCCCGCTCGGGCCCCTAACCAACATCGCCACCGCGTTCCAGAAAGCCCCCGACATTGCCGAACGGGTGCAGGAAATCATCCTGATGGGCGGGGCCTATTTCGAGGTGGGCAACATCACCCCTGCCGCCGAGTTCAACATCTACGTTGATCCCGAAGCCGCTGATATTGTGTTCAAATCCGGCACTCCCATCGTGGTGATGCCGCTGGACGTGACCCACAAGGTGCTGGTCACCAAAGCCCGCAACGACGCGTTCCGCAATATCGGCACACCGGTTGGCATTGCGGTGGCCAAAATGACCGAGTTCTTTGAGCGGTACGACAAGGAAAAATACGGCACCATTGGCGCGCCGCTGCATGATCCCTGCGTCACCGCCTATCTGATCCGGCCCGACCTTTTCCGCGGCCGCCATGTGAACGTGGAAATCGAGACCGGATCAACCCTGACCCGCGGCATGACCGTGGCCGACTGGTGGGATGTGACGGACCGTGCGCCCAATGCCACCTTCATCGGCAGCGTGGATGCGGACGCCTTCTTTGACTTGCTCACCGAGCGGCTGGCGCGGCTTNAGGCCAAAATTCCGGTATCGCCACCCCGCCCCGTGCCTGCTACTCTTTGGGCAATTCTGCAACCAAAGGATATATCATGCGTTTTATGCCAGCTCTGATTGCCGCTTCCATCCTGGCCCTGTCCGCCTGCAAAGATGACATCGAGGAAATTGGCAAATTCACGGTCGAATTGAATGGCGACAGCATTGAATTTATCAGTGTTTTTGATATTACAAATGACCACAGCAGCATTCGACAAATGTCACCCGCTGGCGTCAACCTGTTGCTGATTGACGGGTTTGCGGACATCAAGGATGGCGAGCCGGGTTTCCCGATCATCAGCATGTCATTGCAAGGCGGCATTACCGGTGGCCCGATGAGCCTGTTGTTTGTTCAGGTATATGATGAATCCTATGAAAATAACCTGTCGGCCTCGGGCCTGCTTGGTCAAAAGCGTCTGGATAATTTCGAGATGGGCGAGGATGGCAGCATCAGCTTTGATTTCTCCGCCGATCTGGTGCGCATCACAACCCAAAGCGAGGACCCGGTTTCCGGTGCCCAAGGGGCGCACATCGTGGGGCGCTTTAGCGGTAAAATGCCTGCCAGCGAGATCGAGGAATAATCTTCGCGTTTCATAATGCCCCTGTGTTTCGCCCTGCCCGCCTGGGCCTTTGATATGCCCGAAGGATATTAAAAACATCGGGGCCTTTAGTGGCAAATACAGCGGAAAAACTATTGAAATTGGTCTCGGTCTCCAATGTTGACATCTAATTCAGTGACTTTCATTTTGTCGCCTACGCGGACCAAAATCAGCGGTGGGTTGAACATTTCACCATTCAGGCCACAGCCGGAATCGACGGTTATGGGCAACCCGTGTCCTGAATCCGGTCTTTGATGAAAATGACAGGATAGGTTTGATGTTTCGACCACATTGGTGCGTCTGGTTTTTGAACCCTACATCCCAATCCGAATGCGGGGCTGATGAATTGAGCGGATTTATGATCACTGATAGTAAGGAAGTCAGTTTTTCTTTTGATGTTGATCYGATACGGATCAGATTAAGCGACGCAGGCGATGCAAACCTCCCGACGGGGTAACATGTGATCGGCAGGCGCATTAAAGGAACCTACACTGGTGTTTTTCTCGCCTATATACTCGTTAAATAAAGGACACATACCTGATATGACCCACCCGACCCCCATGCAGGTTTGCCGATGAGCGCAGCCCTGCATTTGGCCAAACCCGATGATCTGCCCCGCCTGCAACCGCTGGTGGCTGCGTTTCATGCCCATGAAGGGATCGAGCAGAGCGACGAGGATCGCAAGGCAGCCCTTTTGCCCTTGCTTCAGGGATCACCACACGGGGCGGCCTATCTGGTTGGGCCGCGCAAAGGGCCGGTGGGCTATATCATTGTATCGTTTGGCTATTCAGTGGAAATGGGCGGCATTGACGCCTTTATTGATGAGTTCTACATCCGCGAAAACGTGCGCGGGCGCGGCATGGGCGGCGAGGTGTTGCGTGCCCTGATGCCCGCACTGGCCGATTATGGCGTGAAAGCACTGCATCTTGAGCTGGCACGGGATAATGCCAAGGCCAGGCGGCTGTATTGCCGTCTGGGGTTTGAGGCCCGCGAGRAACACCACCTGATGACGCGGGTATTTTAGCGTCATGTCTGTGACCATCCCGTTTGACAACAGCTATGCCCGCCTGCCCGCGCCGTTTTACACCCGCATCAGCCCGTCCCCCGTTCGCGCCCCGAAACTGGTCGCCTTGAACGCCGCACTTGGGGCTGAATTGGGGCTGGATATTGCGCAGCTGCAATCTCCCGCTGGTGTGGCCGTGTTATCTGGCAGCGCCACGCCAAAGGGAGCGGAGCCGTTGGCGCAGGTCTACGCAGGTCATCAGTTTGGCGGCTTCTCACCGCAACTGGGCGATGGGCGCGCCATGTTGTTGGGCGAGGTGATTGATGCAAACGGCGTCCGGCAAGACATCCAGCTAAAAGGATCTGGCCGCACCCCCTATTCGCGTGGTGGTGACGGGCGGGCGTGGCTGGGCCCCGTGCTGCGCGAATATGGGGTGTCTGAGGCAATGGCAGCGATGGGTATCCCGACCACGCGGGCC
>NVTS01000030.1 GCA_002732995.1 Marinosulfonomonas sp.
TGCAGCGGTTCGTATCGATCCATTCCGCCATCCGGAATTGCGTCTGCGTTCCTGTCCGGCGTCGCTCCGCCCTAAAATTAGTGGTGTTCATATACTCGGAGTCATTGAGAGCCCGAGCTAGGTATTGACGATCGAAGCTTAACGGATTCTGATCCGCGCATGATCAAAGCGAATTTTCTCAGCCCCGACCAACGGGCCGAACTTGAGCGGATCGTGCGCCGTCCGTCTGAGGATCACGGCGTTGCGCGGCGCGCCAACGCGGTTCTGTTGCTGGGTGATGGCTGGAGTTGCGCGCGAATTGGCAAGGCGCTTTATCTCGATGACGACACGGTTCGAATCTGGCACAAGCACTATACTTCGGGGGCTGGACCGGTTGACGACGTTTGACTGGAAGGGCGGATTAACCTTTCTTAATGCGACCCAAAAAACGGCTTTGTGCAACTGGCTTGAGGCGTATTTGATCCGTGATACGCGTCCGGTTATTGCCTTTATCGAAACAAAATTTAGCGTGCAATATTCCCATTCCGGCTGCCTGAAACTTCTGCACCGGTTGGGGTTTGTGTACCGTAAACCCAAGGCGCTGCCGCGTGTGGCGGACGAAGAGAAACAACGGCAATTCATTGATATGTATAATGAATTAGTGAATGTACTCCCTGCTGATGACGCTGTGTACTTCGCTGATGCAGTTCACCCCGAATATCAGGTCCGCCCTGCGTTTGGGTGGATGAAAAAGGGTTCAAACACAGCCATCAAGACCACATCCACGGCGCGCTCAACCTTGAAAATTCCGACGCACCATTTGTCGAGTTAACCAAGGTTAACGGTAACAGTTCGGTGGCTTTTCTGGCAAGTATCGAAGCGCAAAACCCGACAAAACCCACCATCCACGTGATCCGTTGCCTGACAGGGCATGTTTACATGCCCGAGAAGGGGGGATAATGCGCCGTACCACAAATGCAAACAAGTTCGTGCATGGCTATCTCGTTCAAACTGCAGGATAAATCTGATCAGCCTGCCCGCTTATTGCCCACATCTGAATCCGATTGAAAGGTTATGGGGCGTTATGCATCGATACGTCACCCATAACCGATTTTACGAGACCCAGCCCCAATTTGCCAACGCAATCCTCGCCTTCTTTTGCCAAACCATCCCCGAAAACTGGCGGGATTTCCGAGACAAAGTAAGCGATAATTTCCGTGTCATCTCACACCAAGGCCTTCGGGTTTTGAAGTAGGTTGGGTATAGGTAGAATTTTCTCGGCGTAATATCTGAGGGGATTTTCGATGAAGAACAAACATAACACCCCCAGTTGTGCTGTTGATTGCAATTGATTAGGGTCAGGTCAGAGATGTGCGGACACCTCGTAAACAGCACTAATCAAATAGGGAGAATATTCATGACTTTTTCRATCAAAGGCATCAAAGCCGCCGCCCTTGGCGCGGCTATTGTTGTCGGGTTTAGCGTATCAGCCACGGCCCAAGACCTTAAGTTCTTTACCATCGGCACCGGCGGCACCGCCTATACATATTATCCGGTTGGCGGCGTGATCGCCAACGCGATTTCCAAACCACCAGGGTCGCGCGAATGCGATGCGGGCGGCAGCTGTGGCGTTGAAGGGCTGATTGCATCGGCGGTTTCCTCGCGCGGATCCGTTGATAACGTCAACGCCATCCTGTCCGGTCTGCGCAACTCGGGTTTTGCCCAGTCCGACGTGGCCTATTGGGCCTACACCGGCACCGGCACAATGGAAGGCAAGGAGCCAGCAACAGACCTTCGCACGATTGCGGCCCTGTTTGAAGAGCACATCCATCTGGTTGCGCTGGCTGACAGCGGTATCAACTCGGTTGCCGATCTGAAAGGCAAACGCGTTTCCCTAGATGAGCCGGGTTCAGGCACCTACGTTGACGCCAACCTGATCCTTGAGGCCAATGGATTGACAAGCGACGATGTAACCGCCGAAGCCCTTAAAGGAGGTGCTGCCTCTGAAGCATTGCGCAACGGCAAAATCGATGCGTTCTTTGTTGTGGCAGGTTACCCGACGGGTTCACTGGTTGAACTGGCATCTGCTGCCGACATCAAACTGGTTCCGATTGACGGTGCAGCCGCTGCGGCCCTGACCGACAAATACGGCTTCTTTGCTGTCAGCGACATTCCAGGGGGCACCTATGAAGGTGTTGCAGCAACCACAACCGTGGCTGTTGGCGCACAATGGTTTACCAGCGCCAAGGAAGACGACGAGCTGATCTACAACATCACCAAAGCATTGTGGAACGAACAATCACGCAAATTGCTGGATGTGGGTCACGCCAAAGGTAAAACCATCACACTGGAAACAGCCGTGAGTGGAGTAGGTGTGCCACTGCACGCTGGCGCCGAACGTTTCTACAAAGAAGCCGGCCTGATTAAATAAGCATGCTTTAATCAAAATACCGGCCTGGGCGCGTCACTGCGCCCGGGCTTTTTACATACGACCGGAGCCGAGTGATGCCAGCAGATAACGCCCCCGACCTTACGCCCGAACAGCTTGCTGAAATCGAGCGGAAATTTGATCCTGAAACGGCATTCCGGAGCACCGGCACAGCCCTCACTATTTTCATTTCGACCGCATTGGTGGCGATGTCGGTCTATCATTTTTACGCCTCGGGCTTTGGCCTGATCCGAGAGCTTTTACACCGTGGCATCCATCTGTCTTTCGTCCTTGGCTTGGTTTTTCTGCTGTTTTCATGGCGCAAATCCGAGCAAGGCATGGAGGTGAAACCTGCTTGGTACAAGTTCAGTGGCGTGTCGATCCTCGATATTATTTTCTCGATCCTTGCGGTCGGGGCTTCATTATACCTGCCCTTGTTGCCACCGGAAATCGTATCCGAACGGGTCGGCAACCCGTCGCAAGGCGACGTGATGATGGGCACCTTCCTGTTGGTTCTGGTGCTCGAGGCCGCGCGTCGATCCATCGGCCCGACCCTGCCGATCATCGCATTGGTTTTCATCGGGTTTGCTATTTTCGGTCCCTATGCACCGGGGGCGCTGAAACATGGCGGCACCAGTTGGTTGGGGCTGATCAACCATCTTTATATGACCAATCAGGGCATCTACGGCGTCGCCATCGGCGTGATGGCGCAATATGTGTTCCTGTTCATCCTGTTTGGCGTTCTGGCCACGCGGATCGGGCTAGGCCAGCTGTTCATCGATCTGGCAATGGTGGTTGCGGGGCGCTATTCCGGCGGTCCAGCCAAGGTGGCGATTTTTTCGTCCGCCTTCATGGGCACGATCTCCGGCTCTTCTATTGCCAATACCGTGACAACCGGCGCGCTGACGATTCCGGCAATGAAAAAGGTCGGCTACCCCGCGCATTTCGCAGGTGCGGTTGAGGCCACGTCGTCAACCGGAGGCCAGATCACCCCACCAATCCTTGGGGCAGCGGCGTTTATCATGGTGGAATACCTTGAAATCCCGCTGCGTGATGTGCTGGCGGCGGCGCTGTTTCCCGCCTTACTGCATTACTTTGGCATTTTCATCATGGTCCATCTCGAGGCCAAGAAACTGGGCTTGCGCGGATTGCGCGCGGACGAGCTGCCAAAGGCGGGCGTTGTGTTGCGCCAACACTGGCTGTCGATCATCCCGCTGGGCATTCTGGTCTATCTGATCCTGTCCGGCAAAACCCCTGATTTCGCCGCCGTCTACGGTATCATCGCTTGCGTGGTGGTCGGGTTCCTGAACCCCAACAACCGGCTGACGGTTACGGACCTGTGGAAGGCCTTGTCTGCGGGTGCGAAAAATACGCTGGCGGTTGGCGCTGCTGCGGCTTGCGTCGGCATCATCGTTGGGGTTGTCACCCTGACGGGCGTTGGCTTTCGTYTGGGCTATGTSGTKGTGCAAACCGCSACMGACATCGGCGAAACCATCAGCACCATCTGGCCACTTAGCTATTTCGGGGTTGAACAATGGGCGCTGTTTGTATCGCTGGTTCTGATTGCGTTCGCCTGTATCATCATGGGCGCAGGCATCCCAACCACTGCGACCTACATCATCCTTGTCGCCGTGGCCGCCCCCGCCTTGGCGCWACTCGGCGTGGAGCCGATCGTGTCGCACTTCTTTGTTTTCTACTATGGGGTGCTGGCAGATATCACGCCGCCGGTGGCGTTGGCCGCCTATGCGGCGGCGGGCATTGCGGGGTCAAACCCGTTCCAGACGGGGAACACGGCGTTCCGTTTGGGCATCGCCAAGGCATTAGTCCCCTTTGTGTTCGTCTATTCACCCGCATTATTGCTGGTTGCAGAAGGGTTCACATGGGCATCCTTCGCCATCACATTGATCGGTGCGATGCTCGGGATCGCCAGCATGGGCATTGCGTTTGCGGGTTACCTCATCGTGCCACTTAGCAAGTTGGAGCGCTGGTGGGTTGCGATAGTGTCATTCCTGTTCATCGCCCCCGGTTTAATCACTATGGGTATTGGTCTGGTGTTGATGGTGCCAATTGCAGCCTTGCAAATCAAACGCCAGACTGCCCAGAGGGTAAAATCCTCTACTTAGAATGTGCCTCAATTACAAAATTTGTTGTAATCAAGTAGAAATGTCACCCGTCAGCGCTAGGCGGTGCCATCATTGGTTCTGTCGCAAAGTTTCACAATGTTTCCCTATTGATTTAATTCTGTCATAAGCCGCGCAAAATATTATAGGGGCAGAGTAGCGTTTATACGGTATTGCCAAGTTGTTTCCTTGGTCTCGAATGACCGGTCCGTGAGCGTTCAGACGGTCATTACGACGGTATAAGCAGTCCAAAGCCGGAAGGCACCGGATCTGGCATGGCGATAAAATATAGCGGGGGCTTGTGGCGACGGGGTGGCACGAAACCTTTGGGCCTGTCGGAGTGATTTGAAGCGTCCAAATAGTTTTCACCTTTTCGGGTCGGCCTGCGCAAAACTTCAATCGCGTTGTTCAAACCTTTATACGCCCGATGATCCGCGTTCCAAGCTTGCAATCGCTGTATAAGATCCCGGGTTGCGTGCGTCCCTTCTCATGGTTAGCAAGGGCAAACCACTGCGGGCAATGGTGCGTGGCGCTACCGTTTAAAATTTGTCCCATAGTGTTCCCTTCTGATGGCTACACATCAATAGACCATCACAAGCTGGGACTATACATCTAGGGCGGGTCCAAATCGAAAAACCCTGGAAAAGCAGCCGTTCACTGATGTTGGCGCTACTCTTTGCCTATTGTTGGTCAAACTGTAACACCTAAATCCGGATGGTATCAGAGCAGATAGGGATATCGGCTTCGACCAGAAAACCTTCCACATCACCCAGGCCGGGGCTGAATCGGAGTGCAGCCAAACTGTCTATAGATGATTTCTGGAGGTAAAGACGTGGCCTTTGCGGTCGTCAAAACGACCTTATGCTCAAGACCACAACCCTTACACGGTCATTATGTCCATATCGGTCTACCCCTCGAATCCAGTACCTGAAAATGTTTTACATCGTTGTTATGGTGCGGTAGCGAAAATGATAACTTGATGGGACATCGAATACATTATGCCATTTTCAGCCCCAAAACCCTCGTATGTTATTGCCCCGACACCCAAGGTTGGGCGGCTGACTCGCACGGTGTCGGGGCTTGACCACAATCGCCAAAACCAACAGATCAATGTAGTTGAAGAACGCCCACTGGCGATTTACCTAAACAGTCAGGAAATTGTTACGGCGATGACCATCGGGGATTATCCCGAATATCTGGCGGTGGGGTATTTGCGCAATCAGGGCATGTTGCTGCCGACCGATATTATCACCGGCATTGATTATGACGAGGAGGTCGCGGCCGTTATCGTGCGTACGGTGCGCGAAACCAATTATGAGGACAAGTTAAAGAAAAAGACCCGCACATCGGGCTGTGCCGTGGGCACGGTATTCGGCGATATGATGGAGGGACTCGATGATTTGACATTGCCTGCGTCACAGGTGCGCACAAGCTGGCTTTACGCTCTGGCCCACACCATCAATTCGACCCCAAGCCTGTATCTTGAGGCCGGGGCCATTCATGGGTCGGTGCTGTGCCAAAAGGATCAGCCGCTGGTTTATATGGAGGATGTGGGGCGCCATAATGCGGTTGACAAAATCGCCGGCTGGATGGTGATGGAACAGGCCGAGGCCACGGACAAAATCCTTTATACCACCGGCCGGCTGACCTCGGAAATGGTGATCAAGACCGCATTGATGGGGATCGCTGTTCTGGCGTCACGCTCGGGTTTTACGGCTTGGGGTGTCAAGATCGCCCAGCAAGTGGGGCTGACCCTGATCGGACGCATGCGCGGGCAGCGGTTCATTTGCCTATCGGGTGAAGATCGGCTGATCTGGGATGCAGATATCAGCAGGATCAAGGCTGAACCCAAACGCAATGCGCGTCAGCGATAGACGGGGTGGTCAACGTGGTTTCCAACAGTCTTTCATCAATGCATCTGGCGCTGCCGGGGTTGAAAACCTGATGCGGGTTTTTGGCATTACCGGCTGGAAGAACAGCGGCAAAACCACCTTGATGGAACGTTTGGTGGCCGAATTTTGTGGCCGTGGTTTTTCGGTGTCGACAATTAAACACGCGCATCACAACGTGGATGTAGACCAGCCGGGAAAGGACAGCCACCGCCATCGGCAGGCGGGCGCGCATCAGGTTATTCTGGCCTCGTCCACCCGTTGGGCCTTGATGCACGAATTGCGCGACGCCCAAGAACCACCCTTGCCTGAACTGCTGGAACATCTGGCCCCCGCCGATCTGSYSWWGGKCGRMRGKYATWAATACGCGGCCCATGCCAAGATTGAAGCCGCATTATTCCCTGCAAAGCAACCACTGCTGGCGCATAAAGACGCACACATCCTTGCTGTGGCATCCGGTTATGCGCCGCCTTCGCTGACGGTTCCAGTGCTGGATATCAATGATATTCCCGCCATCGCCAATTTCATTGCCAGCAAAACCGGATTGCCGGCATGAGCAGCATCGGGCAAGGGTTTTGGGATGCCTGGATTTTGATCCTGACGTTTGACGCGGATCTTTACGAGATTATCTTACTGTCTCTTCAAGTGACAATTTCCGCGGTGATTATCGCCTCGGCCATTGGTCTGCCGATGGGGGCGTGGCTGGCGGTCAACCGGTTYYRKTTGCGYCGYTATGTRATYGCGGTGYTGAAYGCKYTGATNGGGCTNGCCGCCRGTRGTGGTSGGGYTGTTYGTCTATATGSYGYTGTCACGSKCCGGGCCTYTGGGKGGCTTTGGSCTGYTGTTYTCMCCCGSCGCCATGATYATYGCRCAGGTSATCATCATCACSCCGCTKATTGCYTCGCTCAGCCACCAAACCATCCGTGAYCTTTGGGCAGAATACCAYGATCTGCTGATCTCGATGAATGCCACCCGTGCCCAACGGATCAAGGCATTGCTTTGGGATGGCAAACGCGCCCTTCTGACCGCCATGCTGGCCGGATTTGGTCGGGCCATTGGCGWAGTGGGTGCGATTATGATAGTCGGCGGGAATATCGAGCATGCCACGCGGGTTCTGACCACTGCGATTGCGCTGGAAACAGGCAAGGGGAGCTTTGCCTTCGCGATGGGGCTTGGTTTGGTCTTGATCACGCTGGCGGTGATCATCAACCTGTTGATCCATATCATCGGTAAAACCGAGAGGGCCAGCACATGGTGAGCATCCTGCCCCTGACRATGAAAGCCGCCACCGCCCATATGCGCGGCAAAAAACTGGTGGGGCCGGTAGATCTGGTCCTTGCCCCTGATGGCTTCACCATTGTCATTGGTCCCAATGGTGCTGGCAAAACCACGCTATTGCGGCTGATGCACGGGCTTCAGCGGTGTTCGGGCGGCGCAGTGGATTGGATCGTGCCCAATGATCAGGCCCGCAGACGGCAAGCGTTTGTGTTTCAGGCCCCGATCATGATGCGCCGACGGGTGGTAGACAGCATTGCCTACCCGTTGCGCCTGCGCGGGGTGGACAAAACGGCGGCGCAGGCTATGGCGTCGAATTACGCAGTCCGGTTTGGTTTGGGGGACTTGCAGCAAAACTGGGCACCGATGCTATCGGGTGGCGAAAAGCAAAAACTGTCGCTGGCGCGAGCATTGATCACCGAACCCGAGGTTCTGTTTCTGGACGAGCCTTGCGCCAACCTTGATGGCAGCGCCACGCGTGAAATTGAAACCCTGCTGTTGGCCGAGCGCGCCCGCGGCACCCGCATTGTCATGTCGACCCATAATATGGGGCAGGCGCGGCGGTTGGCCGATGACGTGCTGTTTCTGCATAAGGGCATGGTGTTTGAAAGCGGTGCGGCAAATGCATTTTTCACCTCCCCCTCAACCCTGGAAGCAACCGCCTTCATTAACGGAGACATTGTTGAATGAAACTGAACTGGATCGCAGCTCTGGCTTTGGCCATATTTGCCACAAGCAGCCATGCGGAAAGCCTGAAAATAGCCGTGACCACCTCATTTTACAACTCGGGCCTGTCGGAGGTCCTGTTGCCCCAGATCAAGGCTGACCTTGACCTTGAGGTTGACCTGATCGTGGTGGGCACAGGGCAAGCCTTGCGTCTGGGCGAAGCCGGCGACGTGGACGCCATTCTGGTACATGCCCGCGCTGCCGAGGAGCAATTCCTTGCCGCAGGCTTTGGCACGCATCGGCGCGAGATCATGTATAATGATTTTGTCTTTATTGGTCCCAAGGCTGATCCGGCCTATGTGGCAGGCGCGGATAGCGCCGTAGAGGCCTTGCAAAGCATCGCTGCGGCCAAGGCCCCGTTTGTCAGTCGCGGGGATGATAGCGGCACCAACAAGAAAGAGCTAAATCTGTGGGCTGAGGCGGGTATCTCCCCCGAAGGCGCATGGTATCGCGCTGCGGGTTCTGGCATGGGGGCAACCCTGAACACCGCCAGYGGCATGAACGCCTATGTGTTTGCAGATCGCGCCTCGTGGCTGAATTTTGGCAACAAAGGTGATTTGACCCTGCTTTTTGCCGGTGATCCGGCGCTGTTCAACCAATACGCCTATATTCCGGTCAACCCCGAACGCTGGCCGCATGTGCGTACCGATCTGGCGCTACAACTGGAAGACTGGCTGACCAGCAACAAGGCCGCGGGCCTGATCAATACCTACACGATCAACGGCGAACACCTGTTCACATTCAACGCAAAGCCCTAGACGGGACAGGCGTTCTGGCGGCTACTTCCACTCGCCATGAACAGCCAGAATGTCCAATTCGGCATCGGGGGCTTCGATCACGCGAAAAGCTTCGGCAACACCAGCCTCGGACAGCTCACGCGCCACGCTCAACAGCGTATTGGGTTCATGGCCTTCGCACAGCTCGATCATATGATCGACCTCGTCACGGGCGACGGGATGCGCCGCCTCGAGCGAAGGTGCCCCGTATATATCGACAAAATGCTGGGCCAACAGGTCGATCAGGCTGTCATATTCCGCCTCTTCCAGCTTGGTCACGGCGACAAAAGTTACGCGGCCAAAGGTTTCCAGCCCCAACCAGCCATTGGCGAATGCCTGCCGGGCCTTGCCGGTCAAATCACCCTGACCCCAGTTGGAAAATTCAAACCCGCCGGAAACGGCCCATTCGCCGGTGCGGGCCGGATTGTGAAACACCAATGTATCGCTTTCGTCAAAGTGGATGGCACGGGCAAGGTTCATGGCTGGTCTCCGGTTTTCAGGACGTGGGACAGCGGGATCAGCCGGGTTTCGCCCCCGGTTTTCAGCAACAWGCCAAAGTGTTCATCGACCCCGGCAAAGATGCCGCWGGGGGCGTCAGGGATGTTCAGTTCAATATCCTCGCCAATACCCTTGGCCAACCCACGCCACATTTCGTGCAGGGCACGGGGGCCGTCGGTTTCGATATCATTCAGCCAGACCAAAGTATGGCGCGACCAGGCCTCCAGCAAGCGGATCGGGGACACATCCCCACAGCCTTCCATCATCAGACAGGTCTCGTTCGGGTGGTCGCCGGTTTCGCCCTCACCTTGAGGTAGCAGGTCGATTTCCAGCCCGACCACAAGCCAATCCGGCTCTTTTTCTGGATCATCACTCGAGGTGGCGACCCGCAGTTGACCGGCGCGGCCACCGTTGACATAGACATCTCCCAGCCAGCCCAACTGCACGCCGAMSKCRRKTKRKRCMAGCGCGCCCATGGCATTTTGAAACCCGACACCGCAGGCGATAAAGGCAACCATCGCCTGTTCCAGCGGGGTTTCGGGGGCAAACACAACGGCGGCATGTATTCGGTCGGGGGTAATGCTGTGCACCAGCAGCCCCGCGTCGCAGCCGATCATCGCCTGGGTGCAGGCCTTGGCAAACGGGTCGGTGCTGCCGCTGACCGCATCACCGGTAAAGAGCGGTGGAAAGGTGGCGGGCATGGGGGCTTCGAAAATGTCGTCAATCATATGGTCATATCCTTGATCAGTCGCTGTGCAAGGGTGCGAAAGGCTTGCGCCHGCGGTGTATCCGGTTTGCTGACCACGATCGGCGCACCACTATCCGAGGCAATGCGAATGTCCAGATGCAACGGTAATTCAGCCAACAAGGGCACCCCCAGTTTGGCAGCTTCTTTGGCCACACCTCCCTGCCCAAACGGATGCCCTTTATGGCCACATTCCTCGCAAATCTGGTAGGCCATGTTTTCAACCATGCCCAATATGGGGGTGCCCAGTTTATGGAACATGTCGATGGCCTTGCGAGCGTCGATCAACGCGACATCCTGCGGGGTTGAAACGATAATTGCGCCGGTGACTTCGGCCTTTTGCGCCAGTGTCATCTGCACATCACCCGTGCCCGGTGGCAGGTCTACAATCAGCACAYCCAATGCACCCCATTGCACCTGATTGAGCATTTGCTGCAAGGCCCCGATCAGCATCGGTCCGCGCCACACGACCGCTTCGTTCTCATTGGTCATCAGACCGATCGACATCATGGTCACACCATGGTTGCGAAGCGGCAGAATGGTCTTGCCATCAGGCGACGCCGGCCGTCCGGAAACCCCCAGCATCYGMGGMWKKGACGGGCCGWAMAYATCGGCRTCCAGYARSCCMACRCGKYKRCCYTSKKYSGCCARMGCCACSGCSAGRTTKRMCGAAASGGTRGATTTRCCGACCCCGCCCTTGCCCGAGGCAATGGCAATAATCTTTTCAACACCGGGGATTTTTTGTGGCCCCGTTGGCTCGGATTTGCGGCCCGGTTTCAGGTCGGGTGGTGCTGTTGGCTTGCTGTGGGCGGTCATAACCGCCGACACGGTTTTCACGCCGTCCACGGCCGCGGCTGCAGCCTGTGCGGCGGCGCGTGCCGGCTCCAGTGCATTGGCTTGWKCSMMYGSAWCKTMSRKYACAAAGCGCACAGCACCATCATCCACCGTCAGCGCCTTTACCATGCCAGCGCTGACAATGTCCGCGCCGGAGGGAGTTTTGATTTTTTTCAGTGCTTCCAGCACAGCGTCGCGCGTTGCCATC
This sequence comes from Marinosulfonomonas sp., assembly GCA_002732995.1. Lineage (GTDB taxonomy): Bacteria > Pseudomonadota > Alphaproteobacteria > Rhodobacterales > Rhodobacteraceae > Profundibacter. The sequence continues at coordinate 11,479 of NVTS01000030.1, forward strand.
TACTGGTTTTCACCCCCATTGCTTTGAAGGTTGCCTTCGACCACATGCTCCAGATCAAGCCCTTCGATGGTCAGCACCATTTTTGCTTTGAATTTCTGCCCCGCCGCAGGCTTGGCCTCTCGCAGGGCCGTTTCAATTGCCTGTTGCGAGGTCACGCCCACTTGTTTCAAAAATTTCCGCATGCTCATGTTGAATGCGTCACTCATGTTTTGTCCTTTCAATACATTGGGTTGACTGTTTTACCATTTTCCAACAGCTTTTGTTCATATTCCCAATCAGGAAACTTGCCTTGTATCGCATACGTATCCCAGCCATCGGTTTCCCCCTAATCTTTGCATCAGTGATTATGGCGCAGGCGCAGGATTTCATGCTTTCCACCGCTCTCGGACTGCAGGATAACGGGTTCATGCAGTTTATCATGCCTCGGTTTTCCTTGAAAACCCGTATTAAACCCAGACTGGAAACCAATGCGACAAAGGCCGAGGCGTTTTGAAATACTGATAGCGGGCGTCCGGTGATGCAGGGGATGGGGCAGGTGTTTTACCTGCCAATTGGCGATATGGAAACGCCTGAGAGGCAAAAAGCGCAGCACTTTTCGGACCGGCTGGCGTCCGATGTCGGTTTGCGCACGACTGAGCAATTTACCGTCGATGGCGAGCAGGTTTTTGACACTGTCGAACCCTTTGATCCGCCGCCCMCCCCCACAATTATACTGCTTATCCCGACGGACACCGAGCTTGAGGACATCCTGATATTTGTTGCAACCGTTGAGCCGGTGGATCTGGGCGTGCCCATGATCGAGCATCAATGATCCCGCCGCTTCAGGTAATCATCCGTGGTTCGGGTGCGGGGCCGTGGGGCCGCCTGAAACGGGCTTGTTTCGCTATGGAACTGCACCTCAATCCGGCAATTGTCGCACATCTGGATCAGTTTGCCTTGCTCGGATGTGGCAAACATCGGGTGTTTGCCCACCAGCTTGTCCATGATCCGTTCAATTGTAGATTTTGCCCCGAAAAGCGAGCCGCAAGAAATGCAGGCAAACGGCTCTTCTTCGTTCAGCACCTTTTGGGACAGGGCAGCATCTGAAAGGTCCAGTTGCGGCGCAAGGGTAATGGCGTTTTCGGGGCAGGCATGGGTGCAAATTCCGCATTGCAAACAGGCATCTTCCTGAAACAACAATTGAGGTGTGTCTTCATTGTCCATCAGCGCCCCGGAGGGACACAAGGATACACAGGACAGGCACAGCGTGCAGGCATCGCGATCAACTTTGAGCGCCCCGTAAGGTGCTCCGGCGGGCAATTCTATGGGCGTGTCCATCGCCGGTCGCAGCGCTTTGGCTGCCAGTCGCGTGACCTGCCTGCGGTTGCCTATGGGCAAAATCCGTTCAACCGGTTTGGCCGGTTTTTGATCAAACAGCGTGTCACTTAACGCATCGGGATCATTCAGATCCAGCAAACGAATGGCAGCATTGTCGCTGATCGCCAAGGCCAGAGCGAGGGCGCTGTCCAGCACTGGCCGTTCGGTTTTCGGGCTTATCAACACATCCACTGTTGCAAAGCCACAGCCCAGTGCCGCCAACATTTCGGCATGGCCAAAATTGCTCAGGCTTTCCACTTCGAGGGGAATAACATCCGCCGGCAAGCCCCGCCCAAACCGCGCGGCCAGCGAAATCATTTCACCGCCATATTCGGCGTCATGCACCAAAAGACGGGGTGATTTTCCACCTGCATCGGCATAGGCTTTTGTAATGTTTTCCAGTCGTTGTAAAAGAAAGTCAAAGCTTGGGGTCTCATAGGTGATCGCGCCGGACGGGCAGACGGAGGCACAGCCACCACAGCCGACGCAGATCAGCGGATCAACCGACACGTTGTCCCCATCCGGGCTGATGGCACCGGCTTCGCAAGCGTTGATACAATTTGAACAGCCTGTGATCCCCGCACGGGAATGGGCGCAAATTTGCGCATCCACCGATACGTAAAGCGGCTTTTCAAAACCGCCAATCATCTGGCTGGCCTCGAAAACCGCCTTGGCAACCGCATCGCCATGGTGCGGGTCGGCCCGAAGATACCCATCGCGTTTGTGGTGAAACAGCGGGGTCTCGCCGCGCAGATCCAAGATCAGATCACATTCTGTGTGCCCGCCATCACGGGCCGGCGAAAGCTGTGGTGCTCCGCGGCCACCTGGCTCAACCATCTGCAATCGGTCTATCTTGACCTCAAACCGCCCAAGGCTGCCGGACACAGCCCGAAGCCGGCCAACCACCACATCAAAATCACGCCGTATTGGCAGATCATCGACCTGATCCAACAACACGGTCACATTCAAAACCTCGCTAAGTTGCGCTGCGGCGGCCAGCGCTACGGTTTCCGAACCCAGGATCAGACACTGACCAGCGGATTGAATATCAAACAGTTTGATTGCGGGGGCCGACAGGCGGGCATCCGCCACGAGGGCAGCYATTTTAGGCGCGGATTGGTCACCGTTTTCCGACCAGCCGGCGCGGTCACGCAGATCGGTAAAATCGGGGSTTTCAACCTCTAGTTCTTCGGCTAATTCTTCAAATATCTGCCGTTCCTGAAGGCAGGCAATAATGGCATCACCACCTTTGATCAATGCGGCGGCATCACCCAGTTCCTGGGTGCAAAGCGCTGTGTGAATGCGCGAACACTTAAGCCCCGTCGCACTCTCTAGTAATTTCCTGTCTAGCTTTTGTGACCCTGAACAATCGCATAAAATCAACATGTTATACAGGTATCCCCCTTTGATCTGCGCCCTGCTTTTCTTATTTTCGTTTCCACTTAGGCCGCAAACATGCGGCGAGTAAAGCTCTTTCGGTCCAAAGACTTTGCCCTAATCTGCTCCATTGATTCGGTTTGGTATGCAAGACTTTAATTCTGAGAAAATCACTAAGGTTTAGCCGGCTCCGGACAGTTTGTCCCATGCAGCATTCGAGGTCGGTTGTGGCGGCCATATTGTCCATTTTCCTGACAATTTAGCAGGATTTCCGATATTTCCCTATGCGCAACCAGCAGAATTGCCCATCGTCCTAGCCAAGCATGAATAATATGCGCAGGGATTGGATAAACGGGGATGCCAGAAAGAAAGAAAACATTGCCGCTTGGCATTGTGTTGCGGAAAACACCGGGTGTGACTCGTTGGGCCAAGTGGGTTTGGCGGGCGGTCGCAGTGCTTCCCGGTGCCGGACCTGCAGATTGGCGCGAACTGCGCCGGGATGGCGATGTCGTAGAATATCACGCTGCAACCGTACCACTGGAGCTGTACCGCACCGATACAGAAGCCTACTTGACCGAGCTATCGACCAAAACCCCGTCGATCTATGTGGTCATGCGTGAATGTGACGGGCCCGAAAGCGGGCTAGAGGTTGTGTTGGYGACGGCCTCGCCTTTTGACGGGCAGGACTATGCTGACAACGGTGAAGACATTGTGGAGCTGGTGCCCATGCCACCGGCGCTTGTCGCATGGGTTCATGAATGGGTGGAAAAGCACCACAAAGAAGAAAAATTCGTCAAACGGCGCCGGAATAACTGGCGTACTGAATTGGTTGAAGAAGGCATCGGAGACGCGCGCATTCGTCAGACTGCCGACGTCTACCGTACGCCATTTTCCAAGCGCGACGTGCTACATTGAGCGCCTGGGCAAAACGCAAAGCCGCCGTTCAGGCAGAAGCCGATGAGCTGGAACGCACTGAGCAGGGCGCCGTTGTTGCCGAACGACATGCGGCACTTGCTGAAAAAACCGAAGAAGAGGCCTTGGCGGAACTGGATTTGCCGAACCCTGATGATATGCAAGCCGGCGACGACTTTTCCGCTTTTATGAAATCCACAGTGCCGGCTGCGTTTCGCAATCGGGCCCTGCGAAAACTTTGGACCAGCGATCCGGCTTTGGCCAACGTTGATATGCTGGTGGATTACGGTGAGGATTTCACCGGTAAAAACGACGTCGGCAAGATAGTGAAAACTATCTACCGCGTTGGCAAAGGCATGTTGCCCGACAAAGAGGAAGAGATTGAGCCAGAAGCCGAAATGCTGGATCAACAGATTGAAGACGTCGCGAACGAGGCCGACTTGGCGGATGAAGCAGATGCTCCTGCCTTTGAGGATGCAGAAGTGTTTGTCGCCCCGACCCTTTTAGAAGCCCCTGAAATCGAGGCCGAAGATCAACCGCTTGCCCCAAGACGACGTATGCGGTTTAGTTTTGCAGACGGCACCTCGCCGGTGAGTACGGAAATGGAAACACAATGAACGCCACTGCATCAAACTTTGACATTAAAGAAGAAGACCGGCTGCGGGCCGATATGTACAACTTTTTGGGCCTGCTTTTGGCTGGCCCGCCCAGCAAGGACACATTGAAAAAGACCGGAGGCTTGGCGGGGGACGATAGCGCGCTTGGTGAAGCGATCAACGCAATGGCACGGGTGTCCAAAGCCATGCGGCCATCCGCAGTCGAGAGTGAATTCACCGCCCTGTTCATCGGATTGGGCCGGGGTGAATTATTGCCTTACATCAGTTTTTATCTGACCGGTTTTTTGAATGAGAAGCCTTTGGCGCGGTTGCGTAAAGATATGGTGGGATTGCGGATTAGTCGTGCGCCCAATGTGTTTGAGCCCGAAGACAATATTGCCAGCCTATTGGAAATGATGGGCGGCATGATCACCGGGCGCTTTGGTGCGGTGGCTTCGCTGGAAACGCAAGCTACATTCTATAACAAACACATCGGCCCTTGGGCGGATCACTTTTTTTCAGATTTGGAAGCGGCAAAATCGTCGGTTTTTTATGCCCCTGTTGGCASAGCCGGCAAAGCTTTCATGGAGATCGAGCGCGAAGCGTTTCGAATGGATGCGGGTTAACCCGCAATAACAGGCCTTTTGGGCCAAACGGGAAGGAAACAAGATGGGTAAGAAGGAAGAAGGCACTAATAGCCGCCGTAACTTTCTAAAACTCGCCGCGGCTTCAGCTCCGGCTGTTGCTGTAGTTGCAGCCACCGGCACAGCTGTTCAAGCCGCGGAAATAGAAGAAACCGGCAGCGGGCTACAAGATACAGCGCATACACGCGCCTATTTCGACAGCCTAACGTTTTAAGCGAAATCAGTTCACCAAGGTCAATGGTTGCGAGACGCCCGACGGCCTTATTAAACCGAAACCCAGTCAAGCTGACAAAGTTCAGTGATAACCAGGGAGATTATAATGCTGAGGAAAAAAACCAACGGGGTTGCGAGACGCCCCCAGCGGACAAGCCTCTTGTCAAATATCGCCGAGAAATCGGTAGACCGGCGCGGCTTTTTGCGCGGGTCCGGCCTTGCCATCGGTGGCATGGCATCAATTAGTGCCTTTGGTGGCACAGTCGCACAAGCTCAAACCTCTGATGCGGTTGCCGGCGCGGTAAAAACCGTAAAATCGATTTGCGCAAACTGCTCGGTCGGCTGCACGGTGCTCGCCGAAGTAGATAACGGTGTATGGATCGGCCAAGAGCCGGGCTTTGATAGTCCGTTTAACCTTGGGGCCCATTGCGCCAAAGGGGCTGCATGCCGCGACGCTGCACATGGCGAGCGCCGCCTGAAATACCCGATGAAAAAAGAAAACGGCGAATGGAAGCGTATTAGCTGGGAGCAGGCGATTGATGAAATCGGCGACCAGATGGGCACCATCCGTGAAGAAAGCGGACCGGATTCAGTTTACTGGCTGGGGTCTGCCAAGTTTAACAACGAGCAAGCCTACCTGTTCCGCAAGTTTGCCGCCTATTGGGGCAGCAACAATGTAGACCATCAGGCGCGGATTTGTCACTCGACCACGGTGGCCNGNGTGGCCAACACATGGGGCTACGGCGCCATGACCAACAGCTATAACGACATACACAAATCCAAAGTGATGCTGGTGATCGGCGGCAACCCAGCCGAGGCGCACCCCGTTTCGCTGTTGCACCTGTTGCAGGCAAAAGAACAAAACAACGCACAACTCATTGTGTGTGACCCGCGCTTTACCCGCACGGCAGCCCATGCCGACGAATTTGTGCGTATCCGGCCTGGCTCGGACGTTGCGCTGATCTGGGGCTTCTTGTGGCACATCTTTGAAAATGCCTGGGAGGATAAAGAATTCATCCGCACCCGTGTTTACGGCATGGACGAAATTCGCGCCGAAGTTAAAAAATGGAACCCAGAAGAAGTTGAACGCGTCACCGGGGTTCCGGGTAGCCAAATGGAGCGTGTTGCACGCACCATGGCCAACAATCGCCCCGGCACCTTGATCTGGTGCATGGGTGGCACACAGCATACCACGGGCAACAACAACACCCGCGCCTATTGCATCCTGCAACTGGCCCTTGGGAATATGGGCGTCGCCGGTGGCGGCACCAATATTTTCCGCGGCCACGACAACGTACAAGGCGCAACCGACATGTGCGTATTGTCCCACTCTTTGCCAGGTTATTATGGCCTGTCAGGTGGTGCTTGGGCGCATTGGTCACGGGTTTGGGGCGAAGACGTTGATTGGCTTAAAGGCCGTTTTGATACCCTGACTGCTGCGGATGGTTCGGAAAAGTCCTTGRTGAACCTTAAGGGCATTCCGGTATCGCGCTGGATTGATGGTGTGTTGGAAGATAAAGAAAACATCGACCAGCCTGACAATGTGCGTGCCATGGTTCTGTGGGGCCATGCGCCAAACAGCCAAACCCGTGGGCCGGAAATGAAAGTCGCGATGGAAAAGCTGGATATGCTGGTTGTGATTGACCCATACCCAACTGTTTCTGCTGTTTTGCATGACCGCACAGACGGTGTTTACTTGCTGCCGGCCTCTACCCAGTTTGAGACCCGTGGTTCGGTAACCGCTTCTAACCGTTCGCTGCAATGGCGTGACAAGGTTATGGAGCCGGTGTTTGAAAGCCTTCCAGACCATATTATCATGGCGAAATTTGCCAAGAAATTTGGTTTTGCTGACCGGATATTCCGCAACATCGGTATGGATGGCGAGGATGAGCCAAACATTGAAGACATCACCCGTGAATATAACGGTGGTATGTGGACGATTGGTTATACTGGCCAAAGCCCAGAACGCATTAAACTGCATATGGCAAACCAGCACACCTTTGACCGCACCACCTTGCAGGCCATTGGTGGCCCAGCAGATGGTGAATACTATGGCCTGCCATGGCCGTGCTGGGGCACACCCGAGCAAAAACACCCGGGCACACCAAACCTTTATGACATGTCCATGCCTGTCTCCAAAGGTGGCCTGACTTTCCGCGCCCGTTTCGGGGTGGAACGTGACGGGGTGAACTTGCTGGCTGAAGGCGTTTATTCGAAAGGGTCTGATATTCAGGACGGTTATCCTGAATTCACTATGGCTATGCTCAAGGAATTGGGCTGGGATGGCGAATTGACTGCAGAGGAGCAGGAAATCATTGCCGCCGGTGCTGGCGACAAGACCAACTGGAAGACCGATCTTTCGGGCGGTATCCAGCGGGTGGCGATCAGCCATGAATGTGCGCCGTTTGGCAATGCCAAAGCGCGGGCCGTTGTCTGGACCTTCCCGGATCCTGTGCCTGTTCACCGCGAGCCGCTTTACACCAATCGTCGTGATCTGGTTGAAGACTACCCGACATATGCGGACAAGCAGGCGTATCGTCTGCCAACCATGTATGAGAGCATCCAGAAAATCGACTTTAGCAAGGATTATCCAATGATCCTGACCACTGGTCGTTTGGTGGAATACGAGGGTGGGGGCGAAGAAAGCCGTTCAAACCCTTGGCTGGCCGAACTTCAGCAAGACATGTTTGTCGAAATCAATACACGAGACGCCAATAACCTTGGCATTCGTGATGGCGAGCAAGTTTGGCTGGAAGGCCCAGAGGGCGGCAAGGTTAAAATCATGGCCATGGTTACCGAACGGGTTGGAGAAGGCGTTGCCTTTATGCCTTTCCACTTTGGCGGGCATTTTCAGGGCAAAGACCTGCGGGATAAATACCCCGAAGGTGCGGCACCTTTCGTGCTTGGTGAATCTGCCAACACGGCCATGACTTACGGCTATGATAGCGTAACCCAAATGCAAGAGACTAAGGCGTCGCTTTGCAAAATTACTGCAGCATAAGGAGAATTGAGAAATGGCAAGAGTAAAATTTCTCTGTGACGCGGAACGCTGCATTGAATGCAACGCCTGTGTAACCGCATGTAAAAACGAACATGAGGTGCCTTGGGGCATCAACCGGCGCAAAGTTGTCACCATCGGTGACGGCAAGCCCGGCGAGCGGTCGATTTCGGTTGCTTGTATGCATTGTTCGGATGCGCCGTGTATGGCCGTTTGCCCAACCGACTGTTTTTATCAAACAGAAGACGGCATCGTCCTGCACTCCAAAGACCTGTGCATCGGTTGTGGTTACTGTTTCTATGCGTGTCCGTTTGGCGCGCCGCAATTTCCACAGGCTGGTAACTTTGGGTCGCGCGGCAAGATGGACAAGTGTACGTTCTGCGCAGGTGGTCCTGAAGAGGACAACTCGGCCGCTGAATTCCAAAAATACGGYCGTAACCGTATTGCGGAAGGCAAGCTGCCGATCTGTGCGGAAATGTGCTCAACCAAAGCGCTTTTGGCAGGTGACGGAGACATCGTTTCCAACGTCTACCGCGAGCGTGTAGTGTCACGCGGTTTTGGTTCGGGCGCTTGGGGTTGGGGCACTGCTTACGGCCAGAAATCTGGCGGCTGATAGGATCCCGAAACATTCGGAACCTAACAATAAGTGTAGGGCTACGTCATTGTAGCCCTACAAGCTGGACATCGGTATGGGGTACTATCTTATGATGTTACTACGAATGGCTTTTTCTTTTCTATTAGCTGCATGGATATTGTTGGTCAGCGGACATATTGTTCTGGCGCAAAGCGGCGGGCAAACGTTGGAAGACATTCTTGCGCGCCAAAATGGCGAGGCGGTCATTAACAACGGCACAACCATTGACGGCACGTCYTTTAGGCCCCCAGAAACAGGGCCGTTGGGACCGCTGGGGGGAAGCTCCGACGCTGATTTTTGGCGCGCACTACGCGGCGCTGCACCGACAGATGTATTCGCCGCGCCAACCGAAACGCAGCTGATGACTCGCAGCAGCCAGTTGTGGCGTATGCTGCGGGAAAATGTCATTCGCAAATACCTTGGCTGGTTGCCGCTTGGTGTTATTGCAATATTGGCAATTTTCCACATTATCAAAGGCCCGATGCGGATATCAGGGGGGCGGTCCGGAAAAATGTTGCCCCGATTTTCTCTGAATGCCCGGGTTGCCCATTGGTTTATGGCCGCGGTTTTTATCATACTTGGGGTAACGGGTTTGCTTATTCTGGTTGGCCGCTCAATTATCGCGCCGTATCTTGGCCTGAATGTAAACTCGATCATAACCAGTGCCGCGATGCAGGCACATAATTTATTTGGCCCGATCTTTGTCTTTGCACTGGGTTGGCTGTTTGTCCGTTTCGTTCGCGGCAATTTTTTCCGTATGATAGATCTGAAATGGATTTTAAAGCTGGGCGGTTTCTTCGGTGGCCATGTTAGTTCTGGCCAGTTTAACTTTGGTGAAAAATCCTGGTTCTGGATGGTGATCCTAGTTGGCCTGGTTATTAGCGCCACAGGGTTACTTATGCTGTTCCCTTGGGTCGTTGACGACATCCGCATTTTACAGCTTTCGACAGTGCTTCATGCGCTTGGCGGTGTCGGTCTGGTTGCCGTTTCCATTGGCCATATTTATGTCGGGACGATTGGAATGGAAGGGTCGCTTGATTCAATGCTGAAAGGCGAGGTTGATGAAAACTGGGCCAAAGAACACCACGATGTCTGGTATGAAGAAATCACCGGAAAATCTGCGACGGAGGATAAGCCATGAGTTTTCTGGAACTGGTCGAAGGTCCGTTATTCCTGATCGCCGCAGCCATATTTCTATTGGGCGTTCTCTGGCGTTTATTCGGGATCATTCGCATTGGCCGAAAAAAGGATATCTCGCCACCGAAAGGATCAGCCGCCAAGGGGTTTGTCGTAGGAAATTTGCGTCACTTTTTCCCACGTGGTATTTTTGCCAAACGAACAATGGTGCATATCGTCGGCGGGTACGGATTTCACATCGGGTTGTTCGTCGTGGTGTTTTTCTTTACGCCGCACATCAAGTTTCTGGATGAGCGGATTTTAGGTTTTTCGTGGCAGGGCTTGCCGCACTGGGGGTTCATTATAGCGGCTGAAATCACCTTTGCCGGTTTGATCATGCTTTGGGTGCGCCGAATATCGGATCCGGTGATGCGGCTGATTTCCGACCGCGATGATCACATCAGCACGGGGCTGACATTTTTGGTTTTATTGACAGGCTGTCTTGCCCTGCAAGAATCCCACGATGCACTGCGGGCAACCCATATGGCATTTGTTAATATCTGGTTGATCTATTTTCCATTCAGCCGGTTGATGCATGCGTTTACATTTGTTCTATCGCGCGGACATTCCGGGGCGACCTATGGCCGTAAGGGGATAAACCTATGACCAATAAAGCCGACATAGCTGTTGCGAAATTTCTCGAGTATACAGATAGCGAAGCAGCCTCGTTTTTTGAGGCCTGTGTTCATTGTGGTGAATGCGCCGAGGCTTGTCACTTCCATCTGGCGACCAATGATCCAAAACAAACCCCGATCTATCGGCTTCGCCCAATGGAACGTGCTTACAAACGGGATAAAGCGCCGTTTTCGGCGCTGAAAAAGATGCTTGGTCTTGCGCCTAAACCGGTGACCGAAGAAGAACTGAAAGAGTGGGAACCTCTGGTTTATGATGGTTGTAATATGTGCGGGCGTTGCACTCTGGTTTGCCCGATGGGCATCGACATTGCCGGGACAATTCGCAAAATGCGCGAAGGTTATGCGGCAGCGGGCATGGTACCCGAGGGGCTATTGAGTGCCGCAGAGTATGTGAAAAAAACCACATCCCCGATGGGCGTAACAATCAAGGCGCTCAAGGCGCAAATTGCTCATCAGGAAAAAGCCACAGGGATTAAAATAGATGTTGATAAGAAAGGTGCCGATTACATGGCGACGTTTTCATCAATGGAGATCATGGGATACCCTGAAGTTTTGGGGGCTTACGCCAAGCTATTTAAACGTGCCGGTTTAAGTTGGACAATTTCGTCGGTGGCCTATGAGGCGACCAATGTCGGCGTTCAAATTGGCTCGAGTCCGCTTGCTAAGGAAATCCTTGAGCGGGTTGTGAAAGCGGCCGAAGATCTGGAAGTGAAGTATGTGATCAGTCCGGAATGTGGGCATGCTTACGGGGCTATTCGATGGGCCGGGCCAAACTTGGTGGGCCGACAATTCAAATTTGAAGTAGTCCATATTATCGAGCTTCTGGATCAACTGCGTAGAGAGGGAAAAATACCGGCGGGTAAAAANGATGGCCGGCGCATGACGTTGCATGATCCTTGCCAGATTATTCGCCGAGGGGGTCTTTTGAAAGAGCCTCGTAGCCTTTTGGATGATAGCTGTGACGACTTCATCGAAATGAAAGGCGCGGGGCTGACCAATTTCTGTTGCGGCGGTGGCGGTGGCGTTTCGGCGAACCCGCGTGCTAACGAGCTAAAAACAAAAGCCTTTTCCCTAAAGGTAGAGCAACTCAACGGGGTTGATAACCTAGAGGCTGTCGTGGTGCCCTGCGCCAATTGCCGCACGGTCTTTGAAGATGGTATTGAAGAATACGATATGGAAGACCTAGAGATTATCGGGTTGAGTGAGCTTATTGCTGATACATTAGCGGATGAACCTCCCAAACAAGGTTGAGTTCCCAAAGAAATACAACAATACTAATTCCGAAATGCAGCCCCCATTTTCGAGGGGCCGTAAAATGCTGGCATTACTGATGAGCAATGATTTGCGAAAAAGAATAACTTCTGAATTCGGTGCCGGTTTGGCGCTATCCTCGGTGCTGATCGTTGATGATGAAGCAGGCATGCGAAATTTTCTGACAAAAATTCTGGAACCGCGCTGTCGGAGGGTGGAAAGTGCGACCAACGTTGAACAGGCGTCCGAACTGCTGGATCATATCCATTTTGATATTGTTATTCTTGATAATATCATGCCGGGCACCACCGGCCTTGAATGGCTGAAAGAGCAGCGAAAACGTGGTTTTTTTGCCGATACAATCCTGATCACAGGATTTGCGGACCTTGAAACAGCGATCACCGCTTTACGCGCTGGGGTTGCGGATTTCGTGCTAAAGCCGTTCCGTTCCAACCAGATACTGAACGCTGTTGCCCGCTGTTTTGACCGGCAGGAGCTTCGACGTGAAAACTACCTGCTAAAATATGAACTGTCCTCCGACAAGCTCTGCGCACATGGCAGGCTCTTGGGGCGATCCCCCGAGATTTCCAGCATCCGAAGAACCCTTGAACGCATCGCCCCACTTCCCACCTCGGTTTTGTTCACCGGAGCGAGCGGGACCGGCAAAGAGGTGGTCGCGCGCACGTTACACGGAATGTCGGACCGCGCCGAACATCCGTTTGTGCCGGTAAACTGCGCCGCCATTTCCCCCGAAGCGATCGCCAATGAGCTGTTTGGCTATATCTCTCATGATCCTGTTGAAGGCGACAGCCAGCAGGACGGATTGTTGTTCCATGCCCGTGGCGGCACCCTGTTCCTGGATGAAATCCCTGAACTGCCGCTAAAGGTTCAGGGCATGCTGTTGCGGGTCATCGAAGACATGCGCATTCGGCCCATTGGGTCCTTGCGAGAGGTGCCGCTGGACTTGCGGTTTATGTTTGCCACCAATGCCGATCTGGAAAGTGCCGTTGCCGAGGGCCGGTTTCGCACCGACCTGTTTCACCGGATCAATGTGTTGAATATTAAGATGCCAAGCCTGATCCAGCGCAAGGGTGACCTGATGGAGTTGAGCACCATGTTCATGCAACGGATTTCCGATGAATTGGGTGTGAAACCTTTGCCACTTACCGAGGGGGTGATGCTGAAGCTTTCAAGTTATGACTGGCCTGGCAATGTGCGCGAGTTGCGCAACCTGATTGAACGATCGCTCATCCTTGGGGAATTTCCACCGGAGTTCAGCGATGAAATTCAAAGCGACAAACTTRCCGTGGATTCCCTTGCCGTGGTTGAGCGCCGCCATATCCTGAATGTGTTAAGTGATTGCAACGGCAACCGTGCCGAGGCCGCACGCCGTTTGGGCGTGTCGCGCAAGACCATAGATCGCAAATGCGCCATGTGGGATGCGTAATTCGGATAAGCTATCTGGGATTCCTTGGTATAATTCTGTTCGCACGCGATTACTGATGATCGCACTCCTGCCGATGCTATTGCTGATGCCAGTGTTCGGCGCGGTTATTATCCTGAATTGGTCGGCCCGGTTTGACGAGTTGTTGATTGCCAAGGTGAATGGCGAACTGACTATTGCACACCAGCATTTGGCCGCCCTGAAAGAACGGGCATTTGAAAATGTTCAGGCTCTCGGCGCTTCTGCAGCGTTTTTGCAAGCAAACCAGAACGACCAATTGCCCGACCTTCTGGAACAGCAGCGCCAAAAATACGGTTTTGACTTCCTCTATTACATGTCGCCTGATGACAACGTCGTTTCGGCACAAAGCGTGTCTGCTCCTGCCTTCCCTGCATTTTGGCCGATTGTCCAAAGTGCAATCCAGGGTCTGGGTGGAACTGAAATCGACATCTTCGATACGCAGGTTTTGGCTGAAATATCACCACAACTTGTTGAACGGGCTACCCTTGCACTGGTGCCAACCAAAGCCGCCTTGCCAACAACGCGTGATCTGGAAAACCGGGGTATGGTGGTRCATAGCGCCGCCCCCGTTGAGGCTGGCTCCGGTATCTTGGTGGCCGGGGTGCTGTTGAACCAGAACCTTGATTTCATTGATACGATCAATGCGCTGGTCTATCCCGAGGCCAGTTTGACCGAAGGCAGTCTGGGTACGACCACGCTGTTTCTGGAAGACGTGCGTATCTCCACCAATGTCCGTCTGTTTGAAAATGTCCGCGCCCTTGGCACGCGGGTTTCCATCGAGGTCCGTGCCACCGTGCTGGATGAAGGCCGAATCTGGCTGGATCGCGCTTTTGTGGTGAATGATTGGTATATCTCGGCCTATGAACCCTTGATGGACAGTTTCGGGAATCGAGTTGGCATGCTCTATGTGGGCTTTCTGGACAGTCCGTTCCGCGCGGCCAAAGCCAAGGCGCTGTGGTTGATCATCGGCGGTTTTTTATTGCTGCTGGCTTTGTCGGTGCCGTTGTTCCTTCGCCTTGCTCGCAGTATTTTTAAACCTCTAGAGGACATAGTCCAAACTATTTCCAAGGTTGAGGCCGGTGATTTGTCAGCCCGCACAGATCTGCCGAATAACAACAATGAGGTGTCGCGTGTGTCGTCGCATTTGAACACGATTCTGGCTCAGGTACAGGAGCGTGACCAGCGCTTGCGCGAATGGGGGGATGAACTGGAAAACAGGGTCAAAGAACGCACCCTTGATCTACAAGAGGCCAATCAGCAGCTGGAAATGACCACTAAACAGCTGGTGGTTTCAGAAAAGCTTGCGGCGATCGGGGAAATCACCGCCAGCGTCGCCCATGAAATCAACAATCCGGTGGCCGTGATCCAAGGCAGTGTGGATGTCATTTATGATGCACTGGGCGAAGACGCCGACTCGTTGAATACCGAGTTTACGCTGGTCTATCAACAGGTCCACCGCATCAATACGCTGGTCAACAAGTTGCTGCAATTTGCCCGCCCGGAAGAGTTTGCCGGCGCGGTCAGCACCCATTCACCCAACGATGTGATCAACGACACGCTGCCGTTGGTACAGCACTTGTTGAACAAGGGTAAAATACAGCTCGAACTAGCCTTGGAAAGTACACGTGAAGTATCAATCAACCAAACCGAACTGCAGCAGGTCCTGATCAACCTGATCATAAATGCAATCCAGGCAATGCAGAATGGTGGCCACCTAACGATTACGACCAAAGATCACCGGATAGACCAGCAAAGCGGCGTATTGATCACCGTTTCAGACACCGGAATCGGGATGCCACCAGAGGTAGTGGACAAGGTCTTTGACCCCTTTTTCACCACCAAGAAAGCCGAGGGAACGGGATTGGGGCTTTCCATCACACAAAAACTGATTTCCCGCGCTGGAGGTCAAATCTGCCTGGACAGCGAACCGGGGCAAGGAACTCGGTTCGCAATTTTTGTCGTTTCAGATAGAGAGTGTCTGATCTTCTGTGTATGAGTAATTTGGTCCATGCTTCTGCAACGAAGGAGCATGACAACGATGACAATTTCCAAGGACTTATTAGACCAA
>NVTS01000031.1 GCA_002732995.1 Marinosulfonomonas sp.
CGGACCCCGCTGTGGCCGAAGGCATGCGACCTGAATTAACCCCCGAACTTATTCCGCTGGAAACCCGCACCGCCGATAGCACGACCATTACGCGGCACGATACAATCACCAACCGCCCCGAAGTTGCTCGCCATATTGCGCAGCAGTTGGCCGAAGTTGCCCGTCAAATGCCGGACCGGCCTGTTGAACTAACTCTCAATCCAGATGAACTGGGGCGGGTGCGGCTGACATTTACCATGTCGGATGGTGGTATCCACGTCGCGGTGCTTGCCGAGCGGGGCGAGACGATGGACCTGTTGCGCCGCCATATCGAAACGCTGGCACAGGAATTCCGCAATATGGGCTACAAAGACGTCAATTTCGATTTTTCCCGCAACGGCCAAGGTAATTCAGGCAACACCGATTCTAATCCGGAAGATCCTGAGGGCCAAACCCAAACACCGACAGAAACACAAACCCTCACGCCTGTGCAATTGTCACTGGAACCCTCAACCGGCCTAGATTTGCGCCTCTGATAGGAAATGATTTATGGAAGTTACCTCAGTCACCACCACCCAAACGGCCACACAGACACAAACAGCGACTTCAGATGAGAGCGTCGTCAACTCGGACTATTTGACATTCCTGAAAATGCTGACCGCACAAGTGAAAAACCAGGATCCGCTTGATCCGATGTCATCCGATGATTTCTCAACCCAGCTTGCGACATTTTCCGGTGTCGAGCAGCAGGTAAAAACCAATGACCTGCTAGAAGCGCTCGGGGCCCAGCTCGGGGCCATGGGAATGTCGGAGTTTGCCAGCTGGATCGGGTTAGAAGCCCGCGCGGCGGCACCCGCCTATTTTGATGGCAGCCCGGTCAGCATTTCTCCGAACCCTGCTGCTGGTGCGGACAGCGCCGTTATGGTGGTGCGCAACCAAGACGGCGTAGAGGTGCAACGACTGGATTTCACGCCGTCATCTGATGAAATCCAATGGGCGGGGGTCAGCGATAGTGGCGAGCCTTTTGCGGACGGGTTGTATACTTTCGAGGTCGAAAGCTATTCCGGAGAAGATTTGTTGGCAACAAACAAAGCCGAGGTTTATTCAGAAATCACCGAGGTCAAAACCCTGGATGGGAGCACAGTGCTTGTTCTTTTCGGTGGCGCAGAAATCTCGGAACATGATGTGTCAGGGCTGCGCAATGGCATCTAACCGGCAAAGAACATTGACGTCATGAAACCCGCCACAGTTGTTGCGGCACCCAACAGGATATACGCAATGGGGCGCAACCGTGACGGGCTGACAGGGGCCACTTGTGGTGCGGTTTGACGCATCAGCGCGGCCTCGGCCAGTTTTGGTAATTCGGGGCCAAACCGCGCCAGAACCCGCATGGTTTTTGCCAGATCACGCATCAACGCCCGCGGGCCAAGCGCGGATTTGATGTAATCCTCAACCACGGGGTGGGCGACTTCCCAGATGTTGATATGCGGATCAAGCGAGCGGGCAACGCCCTCGACCACCACCATAGTGCGCTGCAGCAGGATCAGCTCGGTGCGGGTTTCCATGCCAAAGCGTTCAGTCACCTCGAACAGGTAATGAAACAACCGGCCCATCGAAATTTGCGAAGCATCCATGCCAAAAATCGGCTCGCCCACAGCGCGCAGGGCTTGGGCAAATTCATCAACATCGCGGTCGGCAGGCACATAACCCGCCTCGAAATGCACCTCGGCCACGCGTTTATAATCACGCCGGATAAACCCGATCAGGATTTCGGCGTAAACCCGGCGGGTATATTCATCAATCCGCCCCATGATGCCAAAATCATAGGCGATGATATCACCATTCGCCGCCACCTTCAGGTTGCCCTGATGCATGTCTGCGTGGAAATACCCGTCGCGTAATGCGTGGCTCAAAAACAGCTGCAACACCCGTTCGCCCAACGCCGTGCGGTTATGCCCCGCCGCATCCAGCGCGGCATTATCACCCAGCGGCAAACCATCGGCCCAGCCCAGCGTCATCACCCGTTTGCCGGAAAATTCCCAATCTGCCTCGGGCACCTGAAACTTCGCGTCATCTTTGGTGTTCTCGGCGAACTCGGACGCGGCGGAGGCTTCGCTGCGCAAATCYAGCTCGCCCGCGACCACATGGTCAAAATGTTTTACCACGTCGTGCGGTTTCAGGCGGCGCGACGCAGGCGACAGAATTTCGATCACCGAGGCAGCGAAATAAAAGGCGTCGATGTCTTTGCGAAAGGCCCGCTCGATATYCGGGCGCAGCACCTTTACCGCCACTTCTTTGCCGGTGCTGAGCAGTCGTGCGTAATGCACCTGCGCGATCGAGGCCGCGGCGACGGCGTCGTTAAATTCGCTGAATATTTCCTCGACTGGTCGTCCCAGTTCTTCCTCGACCGACGCCTTGGCAACATCAATCGGGAACGGTGGCAGTTTGTCCTGCAACACCCGCAACTGCACCGCCAGGTCATCGCCCACCAGATCGGGGCGGGTCGATAGGATCTGGCCAAACTTGATATAGGCCGGACCCAGCGCCGATAAGGCGCGCGTCACCGGCGGCATGTCGGGATCGCCCTTGTAACCCAGCCAGCGCATCGGCCAGCCGAAAACCCGTGTCACAATCCGGATCGGGGCAGGCGCATCCATCGCGTTCAGCACCACACCCAACGCGCCCGTGCGCTCGAACGTGGCGGCCGTGCGGATCAGCCGCCAGATATTGTGGGGTCCGCGCATCGCTTAAATCTTCCACCCTGAATGAAGCGCGGCAATGCCCATCGACATATTGCGGTATTTCACATTGTCAAAACCGGCGTCGGTGATCATCTGCGCGAATGTATCCTGATCGGGAAACTTGCGGATGGATTCGACCAGATATTGATAGCTGTCACGGTCACCGGCAATCATCTGGCCCAATTGCGGGATGACGTTGAACGAATATAGGTCATAGGCCTTTTGCATCATGTCATTGGGTATCTGACTGAATTCCAGCACCATCAGCCGCCCGCCGGGGCGCAACACGCGGTAAGCCTCGGTTAACGCATCGGCAATGCGGGTCACATTCCGTATGCCGAACGAAATGGTATAAACGTCAAACGTGTTATCCTTGAACGGCAGCGCCATCGCGTCGCCCACCACCCAGTTCAGGCTGTTCGCCATTGCGGTGGCCTCGGCCCGCTTGGCCCCCGCAACCAGCATCGGTTCGGTCAAATCCAGCACTGTAGCGTGCGCATTACCGGCGCGTTTCAGAAACCGGAATGAAATATCGCCGGTGCCGCCTGCCACATCCAGCAGCTTTTGACCGCTGCGCGGTGCCAGCCAGTTCATCATCGCATCCTTCCAGATACGGTGAACACCCATCGACATGGCGTCATTCATCACGTCGTATTTCGACGCCACATTGGAAAATACGCCGTGCACCATCCCAGCCTTGTCATCCTCGGCCACGGTTTTGAACCCAAAATGGGTGGTCTTGTCGGTGCTGTTGTTCATTGGCGGATTATCCTTGATACTTGTCACCCTTATAATACCCTTGTCGTGCGATACAATGAGAGGTGACGCCCGATGCCTGAATTACCCGAAGTCGAGACAGTCCGCCGCGGGCTGATCCCCGTGATGCAGGGCAAACAGATCATCCGCGCCGACGTAAACCGCCCTGATCTGCGCTGGCCGTTCCCTGCGCGGATGGCAGATCGGTTGACGGGCAAGACCGTTGAACAGCTGCGGCGGCGATCTAAATACATTCTGGCCGATCTGGATTCGGGTGAAACCCTGCTGATCCATCTGGGGATGTCGGGACGGATGCTGATTTCCAAGGATGACCACCCAGACATCCAGAAACACGACCACGTGGTTTTCCATATGCAGGACGACGCGCGGGTGGTGTTTAACGATACCCGCCGCTTTGGCGCGATGGATCTGGCCGCGACCGATTCGGTTGAAAATCATAAACTGCTCGCCAGTCTTGGCCCTGAACCGCTGGGCAACACATTCGATGAATCCTATCTGGTTGGACGGCTAAAGGGCAAAAACATGCCCGTAAAAACCGCCCTGCTGGATCAACGTATCATTGCTGGGTTGGGCAATATTTATGTCTGCGAGGTGCTGCTGCGGGCGGGCATTTCCCCGACCCGCAAAGCAGGCGAATTATCTGCGCCCAAGGTACGATCCCTGGTGCCGATTATCCGCGATGTTCTGGCCGAAGCCATCGAATCGGGAGGCTCATCCCTGAAAGATTACCGGCAAGCCGACGGTGAACTGGGATATTTTCAACACAGCTTTCGGGCCTACGGCCGCGAGGGGGAACCCTGTGTAACCAAGGGTTGTTGCGGGGAAATTACCCGAATCGTTCAATCCGGACGCTCAACTTTCTATTGTGCGCAATGCCAAAGATAACTTGAACCATTGGTCAGGGATGCTAAGAAATCGGTCTTATCCGAAACAACACGGCAAAAAATCATGGCTTACGAGACACTCATCGTTGAAACAGAAGACCACGTTGCCCTTATCAAACTGAACCGCCCCGACGCGCTGAACGCGTTGAATTCCCAATTGTTGGGTGAATTGGCCGAGGCGCTGAAATCAGCCGAGCAAAACGAGAAGGTGCGTTGCATCGTCATCACCGGGTCGGAAAAGGCGTTTGCGGCGGGGGCCGACATTTCGGAAATGGTCGGAAAAAGTTTTGTTGATATGTTCATGACCGATTATTTCGGCCCCGAAGTGGATCAACTGTTGAAAATGCGCAAACCCGTTATTGCGGCCGTTGCCGGCTATGCGCTGGGCGGCGGGTGCGAGCTGGCGATGATGTGCGACTTTATCATCGCGGCGGATACGGCCAAGTTTGGCCAACCCGAGATTAACCTGGGTGTTGTGGCCGGTATCGGTGGCACCCAGCGCCTGACGCGGTTTGTCGGCAAATCCAAATCGATGGAAATGCACCTGACAGGCCGGTTTATGGATGCGGACGAGGCTGAACGCTCGGGGCTGGTCAGCCGCGTGGTGCCTGCCAAGAAACTGATGGACGAGGCAATGGCCGCCGCACAGAAGATTGCGGAAAAATCCATGTTAACCACAATGGCCGTCAAAGAGGCTGTGAACCGGTCCTATGAAACGTCCTTAAGCGAGGGGCTGTTGTTTGAACGCCGCCTGTTTCACTCGCTGTTTGCCACCGAGGACCAGACTGAGGGCATGAACGCCTTCCTTGAAAAGCGCGAAGCCCAGTTCCGCGCAAAATAGCAGGCAGGGTTTTCTACATTTCTGCTTCCCCTCTGGATGATTCTATTCTATAGGGCGCGATACATGCGTGTGAGGCCCGCTCTGGCCGGATCGACCGGTATATAAACCCGGACGGGGACTCTTGCACCAATAGWWRWARTRAMYSRMMCCYGAAAGGKMYSMRMMMCATGGCWAATWCGCCMCAAKCMAAAAAACGCGCYCGTCAGAAYGAASSCCGSTTTSMRGTTAACAARGCMCGSCGYTCGCGCGTTCGTACATTCCTGCGCAAACTAGAAGAAGCAATCGAATCCGGTGATAAAGAAGCCGCGCAAGCCGCTCTTCGTGTAGCACAGCCTGAATTGATGCGGGGCGTCAGCCGTGGCATTTTTCACAAAAATACAATTGCGCGTAAAATGTCGCGCTTGTCCTCAAGGGTCAAAGCGCTCGGTTAATCCTCGAATTATTTCGATATTTGAAAGGACACAAGTGTGATGCTTGTGTCCTTTTGATTTTGTGTGTTGAAAGTTTTTACCGTTTTCATTGGATAATTCTCCACCTCACCAGATTCGATTTAACAATCTTTGAGTCAAGATCGAAGTTCTGTTGCGCCAGCCTGTTTTCCCTTGCTAGTTTAACCAAGCGATTCACATCGTCTTGGGGGGACATACGGCCAAACGGCTCTGCTAAACTGCCAAAAGAAAGTCTGTCTTGCAGGTGGGGAAGTGCGGAAAAACCCGCATAGCAGACCGTTCGTTAATGTCCTAAAACCATATATTTGCTTGCGCCTAAACTGGGCGCATCGGCCTTTGGGGCGGGCAATAGGTGATGCTGGTTCGCAAGAAATTTGGGGTGGGTATTCGACGACCATTCGGGTCGCGGTATCTTGTCTGACGGTTAATGTATTGAAGTGGGTAAACGGGAATGACGAACGAATTATGGGGCCAAGTCCGACAGCAGCTGCAACAAATAGTAGGCGCAAATAATTATTCGACATGGATTGAACCGTTGGAGTTTTCTGATTTGAAAAATGGTGTGGCCACGTTTTTAGTGCCGACGCAATTCATCGGAAATTGGGTGAGCCGCAATTTTTCCGACCAAATCAAACAGCAATTGAACACATCAGGCGTTTCCGTCAGCCGCGTTGAATTTTCACTGTCCAAACGTGCGCCTGTTGCCAAGATGGCCGCTGCGGCTGCAAAACCAAAAACCAAAGCCGATCTTCCTGGCGCGCCACTCGATAAGCGCCTGACCTTTGACAACTTCGTCGTCGGCAAACCAAACGAGCTGGCCCATGCGGCCGCAAAACGCGTGGGCGAAGGTGGCCCCGTCACATTCAACCCGCTGTTTCTGTATGGCGGAGTCGGTCTTGGCAAAACCCACCTGATGCATGCCATTGCGCATGATCTGATTGCGCGGCGCCCCGATCTGAATGTGCTCTACCTGTCGGCTGAACAATTCATGTACCGGTTTGTGCAGGCCCTGCGTGAACGCAAAATGATGGACTTCAAAGAATTGTTCCGCTCGGTCGATGTGTTGATGGTGGATGATGTGCAATTCATTGCCGGCAAAGACAGCACCCAGGAAGAATTCTTTCACACCTTCAACGCGCTGGTTGACCAGAACAAACAGATCATCATTTCCGCCGATAGTGCGCCCGGTGAAATTGCAAACCTCGAAGAGCGGATTAAATCCCGCCTGCAATCCGGTCTGGTGGTTGATTTGCACCCTACAGATTATGAATTGCGCCTTGGGGTCTTGCAACAAAAGGTCGACAATTACCGCGCCGGGAACAAGGATCTGATATTGGCTGACGGCGTGCTCGAATTTTTGGCGCACCGTATTTCCACCAATGTGCGTGTGCTCGAGGGCGCGTTGATCCGCCTCTTTGCTTTTGCATCGCTGGTTGGCCGTGAAATCACGCTGGAACTGGCGCAGGATTGCCTTGCCGATATTTTGCGTGCCTCAAGCCGCAAAATCACCATTGATGAAATCCAGCGCAAAGTTTCCGAGCATTACAACATTCGCCTAAGTGATATGATCGGCCCACGCCGGATGCGCACCCTTGCGCGGCCTCGCCAAATAGCGATGTATCTGTCCAAACAGCTGACATCCCGCTCGTTGCCGGAGATCGGCCGCAGTTTTGGCGGACGCGATCACACCACCGTCATGCACGGGGTGCGCAAGATCAAAGAGCTGAAAATGCTGGATAGCCAGATTTCCGATGATCTGGAGCTACTAAGACGCTCGTTAGAGGCCTGACCCCCTTGACGGGCCGCTAAATCCATCGGACATTCCACAAAAGACTTGAGAAGGGCGTGAAATCAGGTAGTTTCATCGCCCCGACACCCTCGTAGGAGCTATGGAATGAAAATCAGCATCGAACGCGCGGCGCTTTTGAAAGCCGTCTCTCAGGCGCAATCTGTCGTCGAGCGGCGCAACACCATTCCGATCCTTGCCAATGTCCTGATCGAGGCCGAGGGCGATAGCGTCAGTTTTCGCGCCACCGATCTGGATATCGAGGTGGTCGACAAGGTTACCGGCCAAGTGGAACGCGCAGGGTCCACCACGGTCAATGCGGTGATGCTGCATGAAATTGTGCGCAAACTGCCCGATGGCGCGCTGGTGCAACTGGCCGATGACGGCACATCTGGCCGCCTGACAATTGAGGCGGGGCGCTCCAAATTCTCGCTCGCCACATTGCCCAAAGAAGATTTCCCCGTAATGGCATCGTCCGAATATGCCGCAAATTTTTCGGCCAAGGCCAGCGTTCTGCGCCGCCTGTTCGATAAAACCAAATTCGCCATCTCGACCGAAGAGACCCGCTATTATCTGAACGGCGTTTACATGCATGTGGCCGACGCTGAAGGCGGCAAAATGCTGCGTTGCGTGGCGACAGATGGCCACCGTCTGGCCCGTGTTGATGCCGAACTGCCTGATGGGGCTGCCGATATGATCGGTGTGATCGTGCCGCGTAAAACCGTCAATGAGTTGCGCAAATTGCTGGAAGATGACGATGTGCAAATCGCGGTGTCGGTGTCGGAAACCAAAGTGCGCTTTGCCACGCCGGAAATCACCCTGACTTCCAAGGTGATCGACGGCACTTTCCCCGACTAYMMMMGWGTKATYCCSAMSGGCAAYRMMAASMARYTMRWGSTGGAMRMGGCCGAATTTGCCCGCGCGGTTGACCGGGTGGCCACGGTTTCATCCGAGCGTTCCCGCGCTGTGAAACTGACGCTGGATGAGGACCGTCTGATCCTGTCGGTCAACGCGCCTGATAGCGGGGCCGCCGAAGAAGAGCTGGCCGTAGCTTACGCGGATGAGCCGCTGGAAATCGGCTTTAACGCGAAATACCTGCTGGAAATTGCGTCGCAAGTGGACCGAGAAAATGCGGTGTTTATGTTCAACTCCTCAGGTGATCCGACCTTGATGCGCGAAGGCAATGACACCTCTGCGGTCTACGTCGTGATGCCGATGCGCGTTTGACGGAACTGCGTATAAAAGAGCTGACGCTCTCTCATTTTCGATCCCATAAGGCGCTGAAACTGACGCTCGATGATCGCCCTGTGGCGATTTACGGCGCGAACGGGGTCGGCAAAACCAACATTCTGGAAGCGGTGTCGATGCTGTCGCCCGGCCGTGGCCTGCGCCGCGCCACTGCCGATGAAATCACCCGCAAACCCGAAGCGTTGGGCTGGAAGGTTACCGCCATCCTGCAAAGCCTGCACCAGATGCACGAGATCGAAACCTGGTCCGAAGGCGGTGCCTCGCGCAGCGTCCTGATTGACAGCAAAACCGCATCGCAAGTGGCGCTGGGCCGCGTTGCCCGCATCCTGTGGCTGGTGCCTTCAATGGACAGGCTGTGGACGGAAGGAGCCGAAGGGCGGCGGCGGTTTCTGGACCGGATAACAATGAGCTTTGAGCCATCGCACGCACAGTCGGTATTGACCTATGAAAAAGCCATGCGCGAACGCAACCGTTTGCTAAAGGACAACCAGCGCGATGGGGCGTGGTATGGCGCACTGGAAACCCAAATGGCCCAGACTGGCGCACAGATACATGCCAACAGGCAATCGGCGTTGGCGCAGCTTGTTGCGGCGCAGGAGGCTGCGCAAACGTCATTCCCTACCGCCACATTGACCCTGATCCACCCTGAAGGCTCTGACGCGCTTGGGGATGCGGAGGCATTGATGTCTGCCTTGCGTGACAGCCGCCCGCGCGACCTGTTGGCGGGCCGCACGCTGACGGGCCCACACAGGGCGGACCTTTTCGCTGAATACACCGCCAAGGGCATACCTGCGCGCGACTGCTCCACCGGCGAACAAAAGGCGCTGCTGGTGTCGCTGATCCTCGCCAATGCCCGCGCGCTCAAGGCTGAAATTGGTGCACCGCCCATCCTGCTGCTGGACGAAATAGCCGCCCATCTGGATGCAGATCGACGCGCAGCACTCTACGATGAAATCACAGAACTAGGGGCGCAAGCATGGATGACGGGCACAGGGGCCGAACTGTTCGATGCGTTGGGAAATCGGGCGATGTATCTTGAGGTGAGCGAGACTGATACGCTTTCATCAGTGATCCCGAATCCATCCCCCTAATTCTTGGCCGATCTGCGTGACATCTCCCCCTAAATCCCCTATAAACACCTGAAACGAACAAGGAAAATGCGCGTGTCAGATAATGATCAAAAACCAGAAGAGTATGGTGCCGATTCTATTAAAGTTCTCAGAGGGTTAGAGGCGGTTCGCAAACGCCCTGGCATGTATATCGGTGACACCGATGACGGCTCTGGTTTGCACCATATGGTGTATGAGGTCGTGGATAACGGTATCGACGAAGCGCTGGCGGGTCACGCCGACGCGGTTACCGTGACAATCCACGCGGATTCCAGCGTATCGGTTAGCGACAATGGCCGTGGTATTCCCGTTGGCATCCACGAGGAAGAAGGCGTTTCAGCCGCCGAAGTTATCATGACGCAGCTGCACGCTGGCGGCAAGTTTGACAGTAATTCCTACAAGATTTCAGGCGGCTTGCACGGCGTTGGCGTATCCGTGGTGAATGCGCTGTCCGAATGGCTGGAGTTGCGCATTTGGCGCGATGGCAAGGAACACGTTGCGCGGTTTGAGCATGGCGATACTGCCGAGTCGTTGAAGGTGGTTGGTGAGTGCGGTGATCGTACCGGCACCGAGGTGCGGTTCATGGCCTCGCTTGAGACGTTCTCGAACCGTGAATTCAGTTTTCACACTCTGAAAAACCGTCTGCGCGAACTGGCGTTCCTGAATTCTGGCGTGCGGATTATCCTGACGGATGAGCGCCCGGCCGAGGTGTTGAAGTCCGAGCTGTTTTATGACGGCGGTGTGCGTGAATTTGTGCGCTACCTTGACCGCTCCAAAACCGCGATGCTGCCCGAGCCGATCTTTTTTGTAGGCGAAAAAGACGGTATCATTGTCGAGGTGGCGATGTGGTGGAACGACAGCTACCACGAAAACGTGCTGCCCTTTACCAACAACATCCCGCAGCGTGATGGCGGTGCCCATTTGGCGGGTTTCCGCGGAGCATTGACCCGCACGATCAACAACTATGCGCAATCCTCTGGCATCGCCAAAAAGGAAAAGATCAGCTTTACCGGCGATGATGCGCGTGAAGGTTTGACTTGCGTTTTGTCGGTCAAAGTGCCCGATCCAAAATTCTCGTCCCAGACCAAAGACAAGCTGGTTTCTTCCGAAGTGCGCCCCGCCGTCGAGGGGCTGGTGAACGAAAAACTGGCGGAGTGGTTTGAGGAAAACCCCGCCGAGGCCAAGATGATCGTTTCCAAGATCGTCGAGGCAGCCCACGCCCGTGAAGCAGCGCGTAAAGCCCGTGATCTGACGCGGCGCAAAACTGCAATGGATGTGAATTTTCTGGCCGGAAAGCTCAAGGATTGCTCGGAAAAAGACCCCTCCAAAACCGAAGTCTTTTTGGTGGAAGGCGATAGCGCCGGAGGCTCGGCGCAAACCGGTCGGGACCGGATGACCCAAGCGGTGTTGCCGTTGCGGGGTAAAATTCTGAACGTGGAGCGGGCGCGGTTTGACCGGATGCTGGCCTCTCAGGAGATCGGTAATCTGGTGATGGCGCTGGGCACCGGCATTGGCCGTGAGGAATTTGATATTTCCAAACTGCGCTATCATAAGATCGTGATTATGACCGATGCGGACGTTGACGGCGCGCATATCCGCACCCTGCTGCTGACGTTTTTCTTTCGCCACATGCGCGAATTGATCGAGGGCGGGTATCTGTATATCGCCCAGCCGCCACTGTTCAAAGTAAGCCGTGGCAAGTCCGAGGTTTACCTGAAAGACCAGCCAGCGCTTGATGATTATCTGGTGCAGCAAGGCATTGATGGCGCGACGCTGCGCTTGGCGTCTGGTGAAGAAATCACCGGCCAGGATTTGTTGCGTGTGGTGGAAGAAGCCCGCCAGACCCGCCGCATTCTGCAAGCCTTCCCGACCCTGTATCCGCAACATATTCTGGAACAGACCACCATCGCAGGCGGCTTTGTTGCAGGTCAGGTCGATGCTGATTTGCAAGGTGTTGCCGATGCTGTCGCCACCCGTCTGGACCTGATTGCCGAAGAATACGAGCGTGGCTGGCAGGGGCGCGCGACCCAGGACCACGGCATCCGCCTGACCCGCATGGTGCGCGGCGTGGACGAGGTGCGCACGCTGGATGGCCGCGTGCTGCGCTCGGGCGAGGCCCGCAAGCTGGGCTCGATGACCGARGCGCTGCAAGAGGTTTACGCCAAGCCCGCCAAACTGATCCGCAAAGACCGCGAGATACCGATTTTTGGCCCGGTTGACCTGCTGGACGCCATTTTGGCCGAGGGCGAAAAGGGCCTGTCGCTGCAACGCTACAAGGGCCTTGGCGAAATGAACCCTGACCAGTTGTGGGAAACCACACTGGACCCCGAAGCGCGAATTTTGTTGCAGGTGAAAATCGACGATTTCGCCGAGGCGGACGATCTGTTCACCAAGCTGATGGGCGATGTGGTTGAACCACGGCGCGAATTCATTCAGACCAATGCGCTGAATGTGGCGAATTTGGATTTCTAGAGCCAACTGAAGGAGCTATCGAAATGACCAATGCTCTGATCGTCATCGACGTGCAAAATGATTTCTGCCCAAACGGTGCGCTGGCTGTGGCCGGTGGTGATGAGATCATCGCCCGCATCAACGCAATGATGGAGGATTTCGACGCGACGATCCTGACGCAAGACTGGCACCCTGCGGGCCATTCCTCATTCGCCAGCAGCCACACAGGCAAAGCCCCTTATTCGCTGATCGACATGCCTTACGGCGCACAAGTGCTGTGGCCCGACCACTGTATTCAGGGCACCAAAGGCGCCGAATTCCACAGCGAGTTGCACACAGACCCCGCCGATATGATCATCCGCAAGGGTTTTAACCCTGCCATCGACAGCTACTCGGCTTTCTTTGAAAATGACCACAAAACCCCGACCGGCCTTGAGGGGTATTTGCGCACCCGCCGCATCACCACCCTGACGATGGTTGGCCTCGCCACCGATTTCTGCGTGCAATATTCGGCGCTGGATGCCGTGCGTCTGGGGTTTGACACCACGGTGCTGGAATCGGCCTGTCACGCGATTGATCTGGATGGCTCCCTTGCCACTGCCCGCGCGGCGATGCAGGATGCCGGTGTGAAACTGGAGCCTTGAGCAATGCCTGATATCGCCACCCGCGTTTATAATCATAAATGGAAGATCGACCCGATTGTCCGGTCCCTGATCGACACCGATTTTTATAAGCTGCTGATGTGCCAATCGGTGTTTCGTAATAAACCCGACACCACCGTCACATTTTCCCTGATCAACCGCTCCAAAACCATCCGGCTGGCCGATCAGGTGGACGAGGGCGAGTTGCGCGAACAGCTGGACCACATCCGCACATTGTCGCTATCGCGTGGCGAAAGCACCTGGCTGCGCGGCAATATGTTTTACGGCAAACGCGCCATGTTCAGTCCCGAATTTATGGAGTGGTTCGAGGACATGCGCCTGCCGCCCTATCATCTGGAAAAACGCGATGGCCAGTATGAATTGACGTTCGAGGGAAAATGGCACGAAGTGATGCTGTGGGAAATTCCCGCCCTTGCCACGTTAATGGAGCTTCGGTCCCGTGCTGTGCTGCAAGAAATGGGCAAGTTTGAATTGCAAGTTCTATATGCCCGGGCGATGACAAAGCTATGGGAAAAGGTTGAAAAATTGCGCGGCCTTGATGGTTTGCGTCTGGCCGATTTCGGCACCCGTCGCCGCCACAGTTTCCTGTGGCAGGACTGGTGTGTGCAGGCGATGCGCGAGGGGTTGGGCAGCAAATTTGTTGGCACCTCGAATTGCCTGATTGCCATGCGCCGCGAAGTCGAGGCGATTGGCACCAACGCCCATGARYTGCCVATGGTCTAYGCCGCSYTGGCCGAATCCGACGATGCTCTGCGTCGCGCCCCCTATGATGTGTTGGCCGATTGGCATGAAGAACACGACGGCAATTTACGCATCATTTTACCCGACACTTACGGCACTCAGGGCTTCCTTGATAGCGCGCCGGATTGGCTGGCAGGCTGGACCGGCATCCGGATTGATAGCGGCGATCCGGCCACGGCTGCCGAGATCGCGATTGACTGGTGGAAGGCCCGTGGCGAAGACCCGACCAAGAAAATGGTGATCTTTTCGGACGGGCTGGATGTGGACAAAATCATTGAACTCCAAAACCAGTTTAGTGGGCGGGTTCGACCATCGTTTGGCTGGGGCACGTTGATGACCAATGATTTCCGCGGGCTGACACCGGACGACAGACTTGCGCCGTTTTCCATCGTTTGCAAAGCCGTCAGCGCCAATGGCCATCCAACAGTGAAATTGTCGGACAACCCGAACAAGGCGATGGGGCCAACGGATGAAATTGCCCGCTATAAACGGGTGTTCGGCGTGGGTGATCAAGCGGCGCAGGACGTGGTGGTTTAACCCGCAAACAACGCTTCGCCCGCCATAAACCGTGTTGCCGCCCGAACGGCGCGGTCTGCATAGCCGATAAGTGCGGGATCATCCGGCGCATATCTGGAGATCGTCCAGCCGCATGAGGCAAGCGTGCGGATTACGGTGAAAGCCGGTAACAGTTTGGCCTGCTCTGGCCCCAATCCATATCCATCACCCAATGCGGTTGCTAGTTTCTGCGCGCCTACTCGATCCCAGACTTGAGACATGGCCACACCCAGTTCGTACATCCGAAACCCGAAAACCCCGTCGTCAAAATCAATCAGGGTTACGGCACCGCCCACCACCAACACATTCTCGCTTAATGCGTCGGCATGGATCAACCCATAACCGGCCCCGTCTGTTTGATAGTCTTCTAATAGGCCTGCCAACGTCCTGCGCGCATCTAGCAACAGGGTTTTGTTCGCGTCAGTCAGCGCCGGATTTTCCCAAAACCTGCCCCAGTTCGGGTTATCGCCCAGCAGCTCGCAGATGCCCAATTGCGCACGTTCAAAATTGTCAGGCAGGACTAACCCGTCACTCAACCTGTGCAGCTTGGCCAGCTCGGACCCGAGTGCTGTAAACAAACGCATCTGCTTTTCTTCACTCCACTCATCGGAAATTCCACCTTCGCCCAACGGCACCCCGTCAACCCATGAAACGATCGAGGCCATGCGTCCGGCCTGTGGCACGACTGAAATCAGATCACCGCATCGGCTGGGTATCGGGCGGGGTAATTCCATGCCCGCATCGGCCAATTCTTGCATCCAGATCAGCTCGGAGCGGATCGCGTCATTGGTCTGATACCCCGGTCGATGCAAGCGCAACGCGGCGCGGCGCCCATCGGGTGCCACCACCTCGAACACCGCGTTTTCACGGTTCTTGATCAGGCGCGGGGTGCAGTCGGGCACCTCCCAAGCCCTCAATGCGCCCCTGGCATAGGCAATCGCCTCGGCATCATTCATCTGCCAAAACCGCCTTGAAAGCGCGGTCCATCACGTCAACCAGCAGATCAACATTGCCACGGGAAAACACACAAGGCGGCCGTATTTTCAGCGCATTGTCAAACCGCCCGACGGTGCTGAGCAACACCCCGTTATTGCGCATCTCGTTCACCATCCGCAGACAAATATCTGTTGCCGGTTCTCCATCCCGCATCAACTCCACCCCGAAGAACAAACCCGACCCGCGCACATCGGCAATCACGTCATATTGCCGCGCCAACGTGTTCAATTCGCCAATCGCATAGGCACCGACATCGCGGGCGTTTTCAGCCAGCCCCTCGTCCTCGATCACTTCAAGCGTTGCCATTGCGGCAGCGGCACTGACCGGATTACCGCCAAAGGTATTGAAGTATTTGAACACATCCTGAAACGCTTCCAGTACCTCGGCGCGGGTCAGCACAGCAGCCACCGGATGCCCGTTCGCCATCGGTTTTCCTACGGTGACGATGTCGGGCGCAAAGCCCAGTTTCTCGTGGCCCCACCAATGGGTGCCGATGCGCCCGAACCCCGGCTGCACCTCGTCAGCGATGATCAAGCCACCGGCGCGGCGCACGGCAGCAATCGCACGATCCATGAAACCACGCGTCAGCGTCGGGAAGCCCTCRTTGGCGAAATAGGGGCAAATGATCAGGGCGCAAACGCCGTGCCCGCTCGCCTCCAATTCGGCAATAGCAGTCTCTACTCCCGCAGCAAATGCCTCTGCTTGCCCCGCTTGCCCCCCCCCGACAGGACGCAGATTATCGGGTGCGGGCACTTGCCGAACGTGATCGGCATAGCCTCCGACCGGCACCTTCTTGGCATTCAACTGGCTAACGGCGGCCGTATTGCCGTGATAGGTATTATCCGTGCCGATCACGCCGGTTTTTTCGGTCAAAGCCTGGGCCATCCGCAAGGCAATGTCATTGGCTTCAGAGCCTGAATTGACCATGATCATCGTGGTTAGATCGTGCCGGAATTTCGCCGTCAGCCGTTCGCCATATTCCACAACCCCGTCATGCACATACCGCGTGTGGATATTCAGCGTGGCAGCCTGACGGGCGATGGCATCGACTACTTTCGGGTGGCAATGGCCAACATGTGGCACGTTGTTATAGCAATCCAGAGACCGCTCGCCATCCGCATCAAACAGCCAAACACCTTGCCCCCGAACGGGCGCGAACGGCACGTCATAAAAGGTGGTCACGTGCCGCCCCAACACCCGCTTGCGCCGCTGGATCAAATTCATTCGTCGCCCTTTACTTTGCCACGCAGCACTTTGACTTTTCCGCGTTTCACTTTGCCCTCGATGCGCCTGCGTTTTGACGCCAGTGTTGGCCTTGTTTTGACGCGGCGCTTTGGCACAAACAAGGCCTGCTCGATCATCTTCACCAACCGCTCCCGCGCCATTTCGCGGTTGCGGGCTTGCGAGCGGGTTTCCTCGGCACGGATCACAATTGCACCGTCCAGGGTCCAGCGCCGTCCGGCCAGACGTTTCAGGCGTGCCTTGACCGCGCCGGTTAACTGCGGGCTGCGCTGTGCTTCAAACCGCAACTCGACGGCAGAGGAAACCTTGTTAACATTCTGCCCGCCCGGACCCGAGGAGCGCGTAAAACTCTCGCTCAACTCCCAGTCTTCCAGCGTGATATCGTCATTGATCCGTAACATGCCACGACACTAGGACAGCTTGCGCAAAACGGAAAGAGCCCCAATGCGTGGCATGGGGCTCTTCTCGAGAATTGGAGGTGGCAAGCGGGGCAATTGATGCCCGTAGCCAGATGATATTTCAAAGGGTTTGCCCCTTAAATTATCACCTCGCACATCATTCTCACCAGTTGCTCCTGTATCCCAATAGACATTGGCACCTCCTTTCTGAATGTTACGAACATCCAAAGGGTGGCACAGATTTGGTGGATGTCAAAACAATTTMTGCTGCATCTGGTAAAATTCGCGTAACGATTGCACGAAATGGCACCAGCGCCAGCATGGCAAGCGATAGCTTAACCAGCCAATCGGCCAGTGCCAACGACACCCACAGCGGAACTGATGGGCCAACACCCAGCAGCGGTAAAACCTCGCCCGCCCAGCTGACATCGTTCAGAGGCTCGATATATGTAAACGCCGCCGAGAACGCGATGCTAAAGAACAGGACCGTATCAAGCGAGGAGCCAATCAGTGTTGACGCCAACGGTGCCCGCCACCATGCGCCCTCCCGCAGCCGATCAAAGATTGCCACATCCAGCAGTTGCGCCGTCAGGAATGCCACGCCGGACCCGATTGCAATGCGCAGCGTCACCAACGGGCCGAACTCACCGGTGATCTGGGTGCCGATCAACGAGCAGGCCACGCCAACCACAAACCCTGCGATAACCACCTTGCGCGCGGCGGCCACGCCATAAACGCGGTTCATTACGTCAGTGACCAAAAAGGCCAGCGGATAAGTGAATGCGCCCCACGTCAGCCATTGGCCAAACAGGTGCTGCACAAGGATGTTGGAAACCACCACAATGGCGGCCATGGCGATTACGCCGGGAAGGATGCGTTTCATGCTGATATGTTCCGTTTTAACAAGGTTGCGGTAACTTGGCCCCAAAGCACGGGACGGCGCGTCCTACCGCGCCCGATGGCGCAGATCAAGTTATTCTTGCAAACGGTATTCGACAAATTCGGTATGCTGGAAGATGTTGAAATTATCATCCGAGATCATTGTCAGCCGGATATCACCAGCTGTGCCCCGCCACACAGACAGCCCTTCAAGGTTATCATGGGTGCCGGGTGAGGTTTGCAAAATCAGCTCACCTTTGCCAATCCTGTTGCCTTTAATATCAAACTGCCGCACTTGCGTTTGAAAGCCGAAAATACTGGTCAGGGCACGCTCCAGCACATATAGTTTTCCATCGGGGCCAAAATCTGCCCCGACAGCCTTGAACGCACCAAGCTGGGGAATTTGATAAGGGGCATCCCAAACACCTCCCTTATATCGGTATATCGTAATTGCCCCGCCACCCGGTTTCTCGGGCAACGCATACAGTGTTCCATCGGAATCAATGGCCAATGCCTCAAGCCCGCCGTTATTCTTGAGGTGTTCAAAATCCGCATGGCGCGGAATCCAGGCCGCTTCGCTTTCGGGATCGCGGTAGGTCCACACGCGGTGGAACTGCTCGAACGAAATGTATATCCGGCCATCTGCTCGAATGGCCAATCCTTCGGCGTCGGATTGGAATTTTGTTAGCGCATTGCCCTTTGCGTTTTTCAATTCCTGAATAGTAGATATAATATCAGAAATCTGTGCCCCGTCGCGCTCAAACTGCCCTGTAATGATGGCACCACGATCACCGATTGCGGTGAACTTCATGCCGTCTCCGGAAACCTCGATTCCCGAAAACCCACCAAAGCCCTTATCGGAATTGGCCCATGTATAACTGCTGATATACTGTGCGGTCTGGGCGGTCTGGGCGGTCTGGGCGGTCTGGGCGGTGGCGACGCTGGCGAGCAGCGCTATACCCCCCGCAATCAGCGCGAGTCTAATACGGCTTGGCATTGCTGAGGCAAGTCCGACACTACGTATTCACGGCGTGGCYTTCTGGGGGTTGCATTGGGATTCGGGGGCGGTGGCTTCAATATATCGTTCACCCATTTTTGCGCGTCGGCACAGCCGTCGCCASCGGGCGGTGGCGCTTGATTGACACATCCACTCGCACCCTTGGGACACTTCAGGCGAACATGAAAATGGTAATGATGCCCCCACCAAGGCCGGATTTTACGCAGCCAGCTGCGATCACCTTTCGCGTCCTTGCACATCTGCACCTTGGCACCCGGAAAGATGAATATTCGCGCCACGGCCTTGTCCCGCGCCGCCGCTTTGACAATGGCGTGCTGGATCGGCCCCCATTTGCTGTTCACAAACGCGCCTTTGGAACGGCGGTAGGAAGCAGCGGACAGATTGGCGCGTTGCCGGATGCTTAACTTCATATTGGTCGCAGGCATCAGCCAGATGTCCGCGTCCAGCCCGCTCTGGTGCGAGCGATGCCCCGTCAGCATCGGCCCGCCACGCGGTTGTGACATATCACTGAGATACAGCCCGTTTGACCCACGCAGCTTTGCAGCTTTGCGGCTAAGGCGTTTGAGGAAAGAAACCAGTTCAGGATGGCCCCAGTTCCGGTTGCGCGATACCCGCATTTCCAACCATGTCGAACCCTTTTGCGGCAGTTGCACACCGCCCGCCAAACAGCCCTTGGCATAGCCGCCATAAGATGCTGCAACTTGCGAGGACGCATCGCGTTTACCACCAAACAACTGTTTGGCCAATGGTTCTGCTTGGGCGGATGCAGCGAACCCCAATGTAAGCGTAAGGATGGTGAGTAACCGGGTCATGATGCGCTATGCTCCCCGTGCTCCCCGTTTGGTTTAACCCAGATTAACAGGAAAAGCCCGATCAGGAAAAGTCCGATTAACGGGGTGATGCCTAACCGCTGGCTGCCAGTTGCAACAGTGGCAATCCCGATAGCCAGAGGGGCAACAAACGACGTGGCCTTGCCCGCCAGCGCGTATAGGCCAAAGGCTTCTGTCATGCGATCGGGGTTGGCTTGGCGCACCATCATCGTGCGGCTGGCCGATTGCACAGCCCCGCCTGCGGCCCCGATGATCGCGCCCAACACATAAAATATCTGATCAGGCAAGGCCGAGTCAGGGCCAACCGCTATGCCCAACACGGATTCGCGCGAGATAAAGACGATCAGGATAGACACCATCGTCAGAACCACAATACAAACTGTGATCACCGGCTTTGGTCCAAACCTGTGGTCTGACCGCCCACCAATCCACGCAAAGATTGCACCGGTGATAATTGCGATGATACCGAAAATGCCGATGTTGGTGCTGGTCCAGCCCAACACCCCTGCCGCATAAATACCACCAAACACATAGATGCCGTTCAGCGCGTCGCGGTAAAACATTGACGATGCAAGATAGGCAAACAGGCTTGGCGTGCTGGGCAGGTTTTTTAACGTTTTGCCAAGATCGGATAACGCTGCAGAAACCTTAAGGCGCGACATCGCCGTGGTTCTCGGGTCCCTTACCCACAGGAAAAACGGGATCATGAATACCGCATACCAGATCGCCGAGAACGGCCCGACAAATCGTGTGCCTTCGCGTGCGCTAGCGTCCAGCCCAAACAGCGGGTCGCGACCGATCAGGGTTTTCCCACCAGCGCCATCATCAAATAACAACAGCATGATAACCAACGCGATCAATCCGCCAACATAACCAAAGGCCCAGCCGTTGCCWGAAAGTTTGCCTATTTCCTCTTTTGTGCCAAGATCTGGCAACATCGAGTTGGTAAAAATCGTAGCAAATTCCATTCCAATCAGGCCAACAGCAAAAGAAAACAGCACAAAATACAGGTTGAAATTATCAGGTGCCGACCACCACAACCCGAACGCCCCGATGAAATACATAGCGGAAAACAGCCATATCCAGCGCACCCGATTGCCACTGTTATCGGCAATTGCACCTAGGATCGGGGCCAAAATAGCGATCACAATGCCCGCAGCCGCAATACCAAACCCCCAAGCGCTCTGCGCTTTGGTGCCATCACCGATGACGCCGGCAATGTAGGGCCCGAAAATAAATGTCAGCAGTAGTGTGTTATATGGCTGGCTGGCAAAATCAAAAAAGAACCAGCCCCAAATCCGTTTTTTCGCTGAAACGTCAGCCATCCTACTCGTCCCCCTGTTGGTTTTTTCCTGATTGAACAGGGAAACCGGCATCTAGGCAAGAAATCCTTTACGTCACGGTGTTGTTTTCCGGCGGCCAAGGGCGGCTGTCCTCGGCGCGTATCCAGTTCTGCACCCAGTCAGGCAATAGGGGGCTTTGTTCATCTGCCCCCATCGCCACGGCTACCTTGGCGGGGTCAACAATACCATCCGGCCCCGTCACCGCCGTGCGATACAGCGCCTGGTTGGCGCAATGGCCTTTGGTCCAGATTGATTGCTCCAGATATAAAAACCGCTTGTCCCAGCCCAGTGCCCGACTGTGGATTTCAAACCTCTGGAACATGCGGATGCGCTTACGATAGCGCACTGATGTACCCGCCACCGTCAGCCCCCATTTATTATCCTTGATCGCCCCGATCAGCCCCATCCGGTTGGCCAGCGGTATCCGTCCCAGATCATACAGCGTCAGGGTGCGCCCGTTGTTCAGCTCGAACCAGAAATCCAGATCCCACGGCCAGCAAATGTGGTGCGATACATGTGTTTCACCCATCGCCAGCGGTGCGGCACCCCGATGCACAATCAGCTCTTTGGCCATGCGAATAAACGGATACATTAACGGCTCCTTTAAGATTTGATGCAATTTGCTCTATTGAGGGCCCGCGTCAAGCACAACGTGGCGGCAGACCGCTTGCCATATCGCTGTACGACGCTTAGGTAATCGGAAACCAAAACAAAAGGCTGGCCAGATATGCAATCGATTTACCAAATACTGAACCTGATCCTCGATGTGGTGTGGTTCATCATGATCGCCCATATCATCATGAGCTGGCTGATCAATTTTCAGGTTCTGAACCTGCACCAGCCGTTGGTTCAACAGGTCTGGTACGGGCTGAACAAACTGCTGGAACCGCTCTACAGCCGCATTCGCCGTTTTCTACCTACGATGTCGGGACTGGATTTGGCCCCGCTGGTGGCGTTTATCGGCATCATCGTGTTACGCATTATCCTCAGGAATAACGCCTCGTTCTTTTATTCGTACTAGGTTGTGCCAAACGCCCCCGAACTCCTCTCAACCGTTTTCGGTTTTGATACCTTTCGCTCCGGGCAGGCTGAAATTGTTGATGCCGTAGTTGACGGGCGTAACACGCTTGCCATCATGCCAACCGGCGGCGGTAAATCTCTGTGTTTTCAGTTGCCTGCCTTGATGCGCGATGGCGTTACCGTCGTCATTTCCCCCCTTATTGCGCTGATGCGTGATCAGGTCCGTGCCCTGCGCGAAGCAGGGGTCGAAGCGGGCGCACTGACCTCGGGCAACACCGATGAGGAAACCGAATACGTTTATGCAGCGGCCAACGATGGCCGTTTGAAAATCCTCTATATGGCGCCTGAACGCCTTGCCTCTTCCGGCACATTGGCGTTCCTGCAACGGATCAACACCAGCCTGATCGCGGTGGACGAGGCGCACTGCGTGTCCCAATGGGGCCATGATTTTCGCCCTGATTATTTGCGCATCGGTGACTTGCGCAAAACCCTGAACGTGCAGCTTGCCGCGTTCACCGCCACCGCAGACGAAGAAACCCGCGCCGAGATTATAACCSGCCTGTTCGAGGGCACTGATCCTGCCGTATTCCTACACGGATTTGATCGCCCCAATATCCACTTGCGGTTTGAAGCCAAGGATTCCCCGCGCCGCCAGATCCTCGAATTTGCCGCCGCTCGCAAAGGGCAACCCGGTATCGTCTACTGCGCCACCCGCAAGAAAACCGAAGGCATTGCCAAGGCGTTGAGTGACGCGGGCCACAGTGCCTGTCATTACCATGCGGGGATGGACGCCGGGGATCGCCGCGTGGTCGAGCAACGGTTTCAGGTCGAAGACGGCTTGATCGTGGTGGCCACCGTGGCCTTTGGTATGGGGATTGATAAGCCCGATATCCGCTGGGTCGCGCATGCCGATCTGCCCAAGTCGATTGAATCCTATTATCAGGAAATTGGCCGCTCGGGCCGTGATGGTGCCCCTGCCGAAACCCTGACCCTGTTTGGCCCCGAAGACATCCGCCTGCGCCGCACCCAGATCGACGAGGGCCTCGCGCCCCCCGAAATGCGCGCCGCCGATCACGCCCGTCTGAATGCCCTGCTGGGTCTGGCCGAGGCGCTGGGCTGTCGGCGTCAAAGGCTGTTGGCGTTCTTTGGTGAGGATAGCTTGCCTTGCGGCAATTGTGATCTGTGCGAGGATCCGCCTGAAACCTTTGACGGCACCACGGCCGTGCGCATGGCCCTGTCCGCGATCCTGCGCACCGGCGAATATTTCGGTGCGGGGCATCTGATCGACATCCTGATCGGCAACGTGACCGACAAGGTGCAGCAACGCGGCCACGATACCATACCGACCTTTGGTGTGGGCAAGGAATACAGCCGCAATGAATGGCAGGCAATCTTCCGGCAGATGATGGGGCATGACTTGATCCGCCCTGACGCAGAGCGGTTCGGGGCATTTCGCATGGCCCAGATTGCCCGCCCGATCCTGCGCGATGAGGCGACGATCGAGTTGCGCCGCGACACCATTCGCCAAGCCAAAAACACCCGTCGCCCCGCCGTCAAAACGCTTGTCTCGGACGAAGACGCACCGCTGTTGTCAGCACTTAAGGCCAAGCGCCGCGCACTGGCAGAAGAGGCACGCGCGCCCGCCTATATCATCTTCAACGACCGCACCCTGATCGAGATGGCCGAGGCCCGCCCAATGACGCTGGATGAAATGGCCGGTATTGGCGGGGTTGGCGCAAAGAAGCTGGAGAAATACGGCAAGATTTTTCTGGAAATCGTCACCGGCGAGGCCGCCGTGCCAACCCACCCGTCACGCCGCAAACTGGCGGGGCGCGATGCTGGCGCGATTTATGACCGTTTGCTTGATGCGCAAGGGATGCTTGCACGCGGGCCGGACGGGACCGGTAAACCAATGAGTTGTTCTGCGTCGTTGTTGGCTAAAGTTGCCAGCGCAAAGCCTGCGGATATACCCGCGATGGAACGGCTGCTGGGGGACAAAAAAGCACTGCGTTTCGGCGCTGCGTTTCTGGATGTGTTGAACGGGTAGGATGCGTAAATGCTATGGCCCAGCGGACACCGTATGGAAATTCGCTACACTCGTACTGTCAGTTGACGATACCGTCCAGTCTACAACAAGCACAACATTGGCAGCAGCAATCGCGGCACACATTTCTGTGTCAGGTTTTTCCGACGAAACCAGATAGTCAATTTGATGAAAATCCGCCATATGGGCAGAGCGGCGCCGGACAGGAACGCAGACGCAATTCCGGATGGCGGAATGGATCGATACGAACCGCTGCACCCCCCCGGAGACCGGCAGCCTTGCATTGCCCTTTCACGTTTTCGGAATGGCAAGTGGCTGTTCTCAGCGCGATTATTCAATCCTCGATGTTCGATTCCCGGCGCAATCTCGCGTTTTGCAGCTGCCGTGTTGCGTCGGCTCTGCAAGRTTTCCTCCACTTCGCGAAGGCTSAGATTGAACCGGCAATAAAGCCAGGCCGCGTGGCGATGRTTTCTGGCGGGAAACGGTGGCGTTAGAAGTTGATCAATGGCGTGCTCATCTGATGTGCCATATTGGCAAGTGCCCGGCCGAGCAACTGGAAACAGTTAACGTGACAGCACCAGATGGATGCTACCTCCATCCCTTCGGCGATTAAAACCTGTGATAGTGCATTGCGGATGGCATCTGTGCGCGGTGCATCCTGAACCCAACCTGTGCCCCAATCCTGTGGCGAAATGTGGTGGGTGGGGCGGGGTTTTACCGGTATCGG
The DNA here is from genome assembly GCA_002732995.1 of Marinosulfonomonas sp. GTDB lineage: Bacteria > Pseudomonadota > Alphaproteobacteria > Rhodobacterales > Rhodobacteraceae > Profundibacter. The sequence continues at coordinate 24,721 of NVTS01000031.1, forward strand.
AGCGCGGGCTAAACTGCCGCCAGTCGGTGTGTGGCACGGGTTAAACACAAAGCCGCCCCCAGCCTAGACCACCTGTAACGATCAGTTTGCTGCCGATCGCCTTGGTGGCGACGATATATTCCGCGCCGTAAATACCGGTGCCCATAAAGTCCTGTAGCCCGATGGCAACGGCAGACCGATAMCSMSSTTCGNSMRWMMSKSGMYACCGCAGATCAAAACTTCGGTCCGATGTGCGTTCGCCAAGCGCACCCCAGTTGTCGATTGTCGCATAGCGAAAGCTGCCCGAAAGCCGGGGTGTTACCTGGAAACTGAGCGTTGTGCGTGCCTGTCCTTTGAATGTTGAGTTATCACCAACTCGCCATCTTCGGGCGGTGGGCATATCGATCAGGCCGGGTGTGCCGTAAAGGGAATAGAATACCTGATCGTAAAACAGGGCGGATTATGGACAAATTGGTGGGTTTTGGAACATTCCGCACTTCTTTTACACTCCTGACCTGATAACCACCCGTTAGTATTGTGATTTAACTTGCTGGTAACGGTTTCACAGCAAATGAGTAACATGGGGCCTTATATAGCGTCAGTGGTTGCGCGGATGCCGCTAATGCTGTGGTTTCGGTCAAATATTGATTGCGGCTATCACTGGATTATAAAAACCCACAATGGTCTTTGGTTATTATGGCTGCCGTCAATGTGCCGGATTTATAGGCGCCAGTATCAATTGCAATGCGCCCGCCTTCGGCGACGGCTTGGCTCACAACAGTATGTCCATGGACGACCCACAAATCATCTTTTCGTGGCACAGTTAAAAAATCACGGTGTCCCCAAAGCAGGACTTGCGTTTCCTGTTCATTGGGGCCGCGCGTGGGGCTCATACCTGCATGGACACAGCATATATTGCCGCTTTGCCAAATGAGCGGCAATCCGCGAAGCCAGCTCTCCATACCCTCTGGAAAAGCGGCTTCCAGCGCATCACAGGCGTCAAGCATATCATCCAGGTTTGAGTTTTCGGTCACACCGCTAATCCCGTAACTGGCCAGGGTCTGCACCCCGCCAAAGCGCAACCAGCGTGGCCCGCGTTCTGCTGGATCATCAAGAAAATCCAACATCATTTTTTCATGGTTCCCCATCAAGCAGATCACTTGACCGGGCAGGGCTTCTTGCTGCGCTTTGATGTTTTCAAGCACAGCGGCGGAATTTTTGCCGCGGTCAACGAAATCACCCACCAGCACCAAGGGGGCATCTTCGCGGCCATTGATGCGCCGGTCACTATCGATTTTTTGCAAAAGGTTCTGCAACAGAGCGTCACAGCCATGCACATCGCCTATTACATAGAATGGTGTCTCGGGGTTGAGCGGGAGTGTGAAAGATACGGCTGTCTGCAAGGCTTCTTTTGCAGAGAACAAGGTTTTGAGGCGGCCCAACATAGTATTACACTCCATTTCGTCATTGCGACGCAGATCTGCAGAAACATAGAAAACTGAATTATATTGCCCTGTTTCACATCACAATGCCAAACAACGTAAAGGAAACAGTGCAAGTGTTTATTGTGTTTTTGTCGCAGATGTGGAACCAGAGGCAGATGTCCCGTTTGGTAATTTCAGAGATGTTTTATGAATAGTGTGCTCCCTTCTACCAACCCGTCAATACGTGATCGCGCTTCAACCCTTGAAACTGATGAAATCGATCTAGGTGCGTTGATACATACTCTTTGGCGCGGGAAATGGTGGATTTCTTTTACAACTGCATTGGCGGTTTTGGCGGGCGGCTATTATGCTTTTGTTGCTGCCGTGCCGACCTATACGGCGGGTTCAGTTGTAATGCTGG
>NVTS01000032.1 GCA_002732995.1 Marinosulfonomonas sp.
CTCGCGTTCCGAGCAATTGATGCGAGGCGTTGGCCAAAAAAACCCGATCCACCACGAGTTGGCCGATCTTTGAGTGTAGCTTATCTATTTGAGCTTCATCGGTGCGCCCCGGATCACCGCCACGCTTGGTAAAGGCAGTGGCCATATTCTCAATTGCCGCGCGCTTCCACGTCCCGATCTGGGTCGGGTGGACACCATACTTCTTTGACAGCCCCGCCATCGTCATTTCTTCACGGATCGCTTCAAGCGCAACCTTGGCTTTGAAATCCCCCTCTCGTCGGTTGCACGCAAACGACTGCCGGGCAATGGGTCGAGTGGTTCTTTCGTTTCGTCACTTTGAACCGTCTTTCTCATAAGTCGATCCATCTTAACCGCTGGTCCGAAACCCTGCGACCACCTCTCTCTATATCGAGGATACCAATGCAGAAACGCATATTGACTTATTTCAAGCGGTTCCGAGCGGGGTGCGGGCAGGCGCTAGATAACTTCGGACACCTTTACCGCGCGACCTTCGTTTACCGATTTCAAGGTGGCTTGGGCAATGGCCAGCGCCCGCAATCCGTCCTCACCGCTAGGCGATGCAGGCATATCACCCGCCAGATTGGCGATGAAGGCGGCGATTTCACCTGCATAAGCGGCGATGTAACGGGTCATGAAAAAATCATACAGCGGTGGGCGGGTGTAGCCGCCTGCGGTTGCCACTTCGATGCTGACCTCGCGCTGGTTTTCCGCGGCAACCATCCCCAGTGATCCGTGCACCTCGATGCGCTGGTCATAGCCATAAGTGGCGCGGCGCGAATTGGAAATGGCGCATTGTTTGCCGCTGGCGGTGGTCAGGATCACGTTGGCGCTGTCAAAATCACCCAGCGCGCCAATCTCGGGATCGACCAGAACCGAAGCACTGGCCATCACGGTTTCGATTTCCTCGCCCAGCAAGAACCGCGCCATGTCAAAATCATGGATGGTCATATCCTTGAAGATACCACCGGAGACCTTGATGTACTCAGGGGGCGGCGCACCGGGGTCGCGCGAAATGATGTTGATCATCTCGATCTTGCCGATTTTTCCGGCGGTAATGGTGTCCTTCAGGGCGATGAAATGTGGATCGAACCGGCGGTTAAAACCAACCATCAGCGTGGCGTTGGTTTCCTGAACCACTTTCAGGCAATCGTTGACCCGCTCGATGCTTAGATCAATCGGCTTTTCGCAGAATATTGCCTTGCCGGCGTGGGCGAATTTTTCAATCAGGTCGGCGTGGGTATTTGTCGGGGTGCAGATCAGCACGGCGTCGATGTCATCGGCGGCGGCGATCGCATCAATAGTGCGAAACTCGCCGCCATAGGTTGCGATCAGGGATTTGGCGGTTTCCTCAAACGCATCCGCAACGGCCACCAGTTTGGCCTGCGGGTTTTCGGTAACGGCTTTGGCATGGACAAGGCCGATCCGGCCAGCCCCCAGAAGTGCAAAACGTAGTGTCATGTGTGACCTCTTTATTAAATTGTGACCCGTGCGCCGGTTTGCGCAGAATGGGCAATTGCGTGGATGACCCGTTCGAATTCTACGGCGTCGGCAAAGTCGGGATGGGCGGCTGCTCCTCCATCGATGTGGCGCAGAAACGCGGCGGCCTCGATGATTTTCAGATCGTTAAATCCCAGTTGATGTCCTTGCGCGGGACAGAATGCACCATAAGGCGCTTGCTCGGGGCCTGTCAGAATGGTGGTGAAACCTTGTGTGCCAACCGGTCCCTCGTTGCGGTAAAGCTGCAATTCGTTCATTCGCTCCTGATCGAAACAGATCATGCCTTTGGTGCCATGCACCTCCCATGTCAGCCGGTTTTTACGCCCCCACGCAGAACGCGAAGTAGAGAGCGACCCATGCGCGCCGTTTTTGAACCGCACCAGTGCGCTGGCGGTATCCTCGTTCTCCACCTCGGCACGCCCCGACCCATCGGCCAACGGGCGGGTCTTGTGGATGGTTTGCATATCGGCGATCAGGCTTTCGATGGGGCCGACAATGGCGTAAGCCATTGAAACCAGATGGCAGCCCAGATCGCCCAGGGCCCCTAGGCCCGCGTCGGAAATTTTGGCGCGCCATGTCCAGGGCAGATCGGGATCAGCCTGGTAATCCTCATCCACCCAGCCGCGAAAATGCACGATGTCACCAATGGTGCCGTCGGCGATCAACGCTTGTGCATGGGTGAAGGCGGGGTTTTTGATATAGTTATAGCCAACCATGGTTTTCACACCGGCCTGAGCGGCGGCATCAGCCATTTCCTGTGCCTGATCTACGGTCAAGGAAAGAGGCTTTTCACAGTAAACATGCTTGCCTGCCGCAATCGCGGCTAGGACCATKCCATGGTGCAGGTGGTTCGGCGTGGTGATTGAAACGATGTCAACGCGTGGGTCAGTGACCAGCGACTTCCAGTCATCCGTCGCCCGCGCGAACCCGAATTGCGCAGCCATATCGCTGGCTTTTTCCTTCGGCGTATCGCATAAAAGCTCTAGCCTTGGTGTGGGCACATCCCCCATAACCGCGCGAACGGCACCAAAGGCCAAGGCATGGGTTTTCCCCATAAATCCGGTGCCAATCAGCCCGATACCCAGTTCCCGCATTTCGATAGACTCCCGCCGCGACTCAAAATAGAATATATATTCTACGTGATGGAATGTGATTGATCCGCCGCGCTGTCAAGACAAAAGAAAGAAACCGGATGACAAATGCCGACGCCCCGAAAACGATTGAGGAATTCCAGAACCGCCTGGTGGAAATTACCGATAGCTTGCCAAAACGCCTTCGCCAATGTGCTGACTATGTAGCGCGCAATGCCGATCATATTGCAGTTTCGACAGTTGCAGATTTGTCAAAGGCAGCAGGGGTGCAACCCTCGGCGTTTATGCGATTTTGCCAGTTGATGGGGTTTTCCGGTTATTCGCAAATGCAGCGTATATTTCGTGAGAACCACGCACAGCGTTGGCCTGATTATGCGATCCGGTTGGAGAACCTGCGGGCAGGTGGCGAAGAATCTCCTTCGGCGTTGTTGGCAGAATTTGTTGATGCAGGGCGCGCATCTTTGGAAAACCTTGCCAGCAGCATTGACTCTGAGACGCTGGAGAATGCGGTGGCGGCAATCGCCCGAGCGCCAATGATACACATCATAGGTCTAAGCCGCGCCTTCCCCGTTGCAACCTATCTGGCGTACGCGCTTGAGAAAATGGACATTCCCGCAATGTTGCATGGCAAGTTTGGCAATCTGGACCATCGCCATGCAATTTTGCCGGCCGATGTTCTGATTGCAATCACCTTTGCCCCCTACACGCAGGAAACGCTTGACCTTGCGAATTACGCGCATTCGCAGGGCTGCGATATTGTGGCAATTACGGATGCGATCAACAGCCCGTTACATCATTTAGGGGCCACAACGCTGACCGTTTCCGAGGTCGACGTTGGTGCATTTCGCGCTCTGACTGCGCCATTATCGCTCGCAATTACTCTGGCGGTTGCCGTCGGCACGCGGCGTGGGGCGGCAACGGTTGGAAAATAAGTGTTGCTTTCTTCACGGATAGAATAAATATTCTAAAGTGCTGAAGAACAGAATGCGATTCCCTCGTGCCGATTGGTTTTTGGGGTAGGATACGCACAATCTGGCAATTAAACTTATAGGGAGACAACAAATGAGAAAATCATTTACTGCAATGTTGACGGCGACAGCGCTCATGCTGTCGGTCGGCACACCTGCTATGGCTGAGGGGGAACGGTTCGTTCTGATCAGCCACGCACCAGACAGTGACAGCTGGTGGAACACCATCAAAAACGCGATCGAGGTTGCGGGCAAACAGATGGACGTGACGGTTGAGTACCGCAACCCGCCAACCGGCGATTTGGCTGATATGGCGCGGATTGTAGAGCAAGCCGTGGCMTCYRAYCCCGAYGGTATYATCCTKACAATCGCYGAYTTYGAYGTGYTGTCSGGSCCWGTCGCCGATGCRGTSGATCAGGGYATTCCTGTKATCACCATCAAYTCSGGYACGCARGCRCAATCYGAGGCAATGGGYGCRTTRYTGCAYGTTGGCCARCCWGAATAYRMYGCCGGYTTCGRSGCMGGCAAACGSGCMRMGRCRGCGGGTGTTACSTCGTTCCTRTGTGTGAACCACTACATCACCAACCCGGCGTCGGTTGAGCGTTGCAAAGGCTTTGCTGATGCAATTGGCGCAGATGTTGGTGCCAGCATGATCGATTCCGGCCAAGACCCTGCCGAGATCAAAAATAAGGTCATCGCCTATCTGGCGGCCAACCCTGATACGGGCGCTGTTCTGACACTCGGCCCAACCTCGGCCCACCCAACCTTGGCTGCACTTGACGCCGAAAGCCTGTCAGGCGAAATCTTCTTTGGCACCTTTGATCTGTCCGGTGAAATCGCCGATGCGATCAAGGCCGATACGATTGCCTTTGCCATCGATCAACAACCGTATTTGCAGGGCTATATGCCGGTGATCATCCTGACCAATCTGGTGCGTTACGGCGTTTTGCCATCGGGCCATATGAACTCTGGTCCGGGTTTCATCACCAAAGACAGCATCTCGTTTGTCGAAAAATACGCTGGCGTTTACCGCTAGGCTAATCTTGAAAGGGCGGCGCATCGGTGCCGCCCTTATCAGTCTCACAACATTGACGGGGGATTTTCGATGTCTGACGAGCGAATAAAGCAAGTCTCGAAGCTACGAGAGGCGATGATCCGCCCCGAGCTTGGAGCCATAGCAGGAGCCATTCTGGTTTTTGTTTTCTTTTTCATGATTGCCGGTGACAGCGGTATGTTCAGCCCTAAGGGTATCCAGAACTGGACTGTGGTGTCGGCCCAATTTGCCATTATCGCCGTGGGTGCCTGCCTGCTGATGATTGCGGGCGAATTTGACCTTTCCGTTGGCTCGATGATCGGCTTTGCCGGTATCGTCATTGCCATCCTGTCGGTGCAATGGGGCTGGCCAGTATGGATCGCGATCCTTGTGGCCTTTGTTATTTGCATAGCACTTGGGGCGTTGAACGGGTTTTTGGTGATCAAAACCGGATTGCCCAGCTTCATCGTGACGCTGGCGTTTCTGTATATCCTGCGCGGGTTGACCATTTGGCTGGCAATCCTGACCACCCAGAAAACCATCATCGGGGGGGTGAAACAAGTGGCCGAGGGCGATTGGCTGGCACCGGTGTTTGGCGGCACGATCCTTAAAGGGTTATTCCAGTGGTTCGCCGATATGGGTTTGATTGATACATTTTCACGCGGCAGCCGGATCGGGCAGCCCGTGGTCGAAGGTGTGCCAATGTTGGTGGTTTGGGCCATCGGGCTGATTATTTTTGGCCAGTGGCTGCTGACCCGCACCAAATTCGGCAACTGGATTTTTGCTGCAGGCGGAGACGCGCAGGCTGCGCGTTATGTCGGGGTTCCGGTCAATCGCGTCAAAATGCTGATGTTCATGTTCACCGCCTTTTGCGCCTGTGTTTTTGCCACCGCACAAGTGATGGAATTTGGATCAGCTGCCGCCGACCGTGGCTTGCTAAAGGAATTCGAGGCAATCATCTGCGTGGTCATTGGCGRCGCGTTGTTGACCGGCGGATATGGCTCGGTCGTCGGAGCAGCGCTTGGCGCATTGATCTTTGGCGTGGTGCAGCAAGGGCTGTTCTTCTCTGGCGCAGAAAGCTCGCTGTTCCGCGTATTCCTCGGAACAATATTAATTCTGGCGGTGATCCTGAATACCTATATCCGCCGCATGATAACGGGAGAACGCTAATGTCTGCTCCTTTGATTGAAATGAAAGATATCGAGAAACACTTCGGCGCGGTGATCGCGCTTGGCGGGGTTTCGTTTGATGTGCGTGCCGGTGAAGTGCATTGTCTGCTGGGTGACAATGGTGCCGGGAAATCCACCTTTATCAAAACCATGTCAGGGGTGCATAAACCCTCCAAGGGCACGATAATGTTTGAAGGCGTCAAGATGAATTTCAACAGTCCACGCGATTCAATGAATGCGGGGATTGCTACGGTTTATCAGGATCTGGCGATGATCCCTTTGATGTCGGTGACCCGCAATTTCTGGATGGGTAACGAGCCGACCAAGAAATTCGGCCCGTTCAGCGTGATGGATTTCAAGAAAGCCAACGACATCACCATGACCGAGATGAAAAAGATGGGCATCAACCTGCGCGAGCCAAATCAGGCGGTCGGCACATTGTCGGGTGGTGAACGCCAGACTGTGGCGATTGCACGGGCGGTTTACTTCGGGGCCAAATTGTTGATTCTGGACGAGCCGACATCGGCACTTGGGGTGCGCCAAACCGCCAATGTGCTGGCCAATGTCGACAAGGTTCGCCGTCAGGGCATTGGCGTGGTTTTCATCACCCATAATGTGCGTCATGCGATGGCCGTCGGGGATCGCTTTACGGTGTTGAATCGCGGTAAAACGCTGGGCACCGCAGTGCGTGGCCAGGTCACACCGGAAGAGCTGCAAAACCTGATGGCGGGCGGCGAAGAACTGGCAACCCTTGAGGGATCATTGGGAGGAACCGTGTGAAGCTTGATGTAGTAACCATTGGCCGCTCGTCGGTTGACCTATACGGTGCGCAAGTGGGCGGGCGGCTGGAAGATATGGCGTCGTTTAACAAGTATATCGGTGGCTCGCCCACCAATATTGCCGCAGGGTGTGCGCGGCTGGGTCTGAAATCGGGCCTGATYACSCGGGTSGGKGAYGAACAYATGGGGCGGTTCATTCGYGAACAAYTGSTGCGYGAAGGCGTSGATGTGCGCGGYGTYATMACCGACCCYGASCGKCTKASCGCGCTGGTGTTGCTGGGCATTCGGGACCGCGACCAGTTCCCGCTGATTTTCTACCGCGAGAATTGCGCAGATATGGCGCTATGCGAGGATGACATTGATCCGGCGCTGATCAAGGATACCCGCTGTGTCACCGTCACCGGCACCCACCTTAGCCATCAAAATACCAAAGCCGCCGTGTTGAAGGCACTGACACTTGCCCGCGATAGTGGCGCACGAACGGCGCTTGATATCGATTACCGTCCGAACCTTTGGGGGTTGTCGGGGCATGGCGATGGTGAAAACCGGTTCATTGCCTCGGATGCGGTGACGAAACAGCTGCAATCAACCTTGCAGCTGTTTGATTTGATTGTCGGCACCGAAGAAGAATTTCATATCGCAGGCGGCACCACTGACACCATTCAGGCGTTGCGAAATGTGCGCGTGGTTAGCGACGCGGTGCTTGTGTGCAAGCGCGGCCCGATGGGGGCGAGCGCCTTTTCGGGTGACATCCCCGACAGTCTGGATGAAGGGCAAAGCGGACCGGGTTTTCCGATAGAAGTGTTCAATGTGCTGGGTGCGGGTGACGGGTTTATGAGCGGCCTTTTAAAGGGGTGGCTTACCGATCAGAATTGGCAAACCACGTTGAAATACGCCAACGCCTGTGGTGCGTTTGCGGTCAGTCGTCATGGCTGCACCCCTGCCTATCCCAGTTGGGATGAATTGCAGTATTTCTTTGGTACCGGCATCCAGAACCCCGCCCTGCGCAAAGACGCAGCACTAGAGCAAATCCACTGGTCTACCAACCGCACAGGAGATTGGCCACAAATGCGGGTCTTTGCTTTTGACCACCGGATGCAGTTCGAGGAGATGGAAGAAGCCACGCCTGAACGCATCGGGGCGTTCAAAAAACTGTGCCTGACCGCCGCGCTGAAAGTATCGGGTGGCAAGGCAGGGTATGGCGTTCTGTGTGATAGCCGTCTGGGGCAGGATGCGCTATTTGATGCTGTGGGCACGGGGCTATGGATTGCCCGCCCCGTGGAATGGCCCGGCTCGCGCCCCTTGACGCTGGAACCTGAAATCGGTCCGGATTTTGGCGGGCTGAACGAGTGGCCGGTGGATCATGTGGTCAAGGTGCTGTGCTTTTACCACCCCGATGACAACGCCAAAACCAAGGCTGCACAAGAAGACACTGTTCAAAGACTATTCGCGGCGGCGCGGCGCAACAAACTGGAATTGTTGCTGGAGGTAATCCCGTCCAAGGTGGCGGAGTGTGACAATGAAACGACGGCAAAAATTATCCAGCGGTTCTATGACGTCGGCATCTACCCCGACTGGTGGAAGCTGGAGCCGATGAAAAACGATGCCGCATGGCAAGTGACCTGCGCGACGGTCAAAAACAACGACCCATATTGCCGTGGCATTGTGGTGTTGGGGCTGGACGCATCTACGGCACATCTAAGTGCCAGCTTCAAAGCGGCGGCCAGGCATGATCTGGTCAAAGGTTTTGCTGTAGGGCGCACGATTTTTGCGGATGCCGCGCAGCAATGGTTGTCAGGTGCTATAAGCGACAGGCAAGCGATTGATGATATGGCCGGAAAATACCACGCGCTATGTGCGATATGGGATGAAGCCCGAAACGGAGCCGCCAAATGAAAACAATTAGACTAACGGCAGCGCAGGCAATGGTGCGCTATCTTTCGGTTCAAATGAACGGCGAAGGCGAACGGTTCCTCGCTGGGTGTTGGGCGATCTTTGGCCACGGCAATGTGGCGGGGTTGGGCGAGGCATTGCATGGCGTGGGCGRTGATTTTCCCACATGGCGCGGACATAACGAGCAGGGCATGGCCCACGCCGCGATTGCCTATGCCAAGGCCAGTAACCGCAAACGGGCAATGGCGGTGACGTCCTCTATCGGCCCCGGCGCGTTGAACATGGTGACGGCGGCGGCACTAGCGCACGTGAACCGTCTACCTGTGTTGTTCATCCCCGGCGATGTATTCGCCAACCGCGCGCCGGACCCTGTGTTGCAGCAGGTTGAGGATTTCAACGATGGCACTATCAGCGCCAATGATTGTTTCAAGCCCGTAAGCCGGTATTTCGACCGCATAACGCGCCCTGAACAGCTGTTAACCGCATTGCCCCGCGCCATGGCGGTGATGACCGATCCTGCCGAATGCGGCCCTGTGACGCTGGCATTCTGTCAGGACACGCAGGCCGAGGCTTATGATTGGCCCGAAGGTTTCTTTGCATCCAAGGTCTGGGTCCCACGGCGCCCACGTCCTGATCTGGCAGAACTGGCGGTTGCTAGAGATGCAATCAAAGCGGCAAAAATCCCGCTGATTATTGCAGGCGGCGGGGTGCATTATTCCGGTGCGGCAGATGCACTGCTGGCATTTGCCGAAAAGCACCAAATCCCTGTGGCCGAAACACAGGCCGGAAAATCGGCGCTGCCTTGGGATCATCCGCTGAACCTTGGCTCTATCGGGGTGACGGGATCATCGGCGGCCAATGCGGTGGCGCAAATGGCTGATCTGGTGATCGGCATCGGCACCCGTTATCAAGATTTCACCACGGGCAGCTGGGCGTTGTTCCAAAACCCYGATCTGCGCATTCTGTCGCTCAATATCACCGGCTATGACAGCGCCAAGCACAACGCGCTGCCGCTGGTGTGTGATGCACACACAGGATTGGAGGAGCTTTCGGGCGCTGTTGGTGATCACAAGGCAACGCCCCCCAACCCTGCGCTAAAATCCACATGGATGGATGCGGTAGAGGCTGGAACGGCCGCACCCAAAGGCAATGAGCTGCCCACGGACGCACAGGTGATCGGCGTGGTGCAACGTGGCGTTGACGACAATGCCATCGTGGTTTGCGCCGCAGGTGGTTTGCCGGGCGAATTGCACAAACTATGGAAATCCGGCGCACCAAACGGCTATCACGTCGAATACGGGTTTTCCTGTATGGGTTATGAAATCGCTGGCGCATTGGGGGYGAAAATGGCCCACCCCGGGCGCGAGGTGGTGGTGATGGTTGGCGATGGCTCCTACATGATGCTCAACTCGGAACTGGCCACATCGGTGATGCTGGGACACAAGATTATTGCGGTGGTGTTGGACAACCGTGGCTATGCCTGCATCAATCGTTTGCAAATCGGCACAGGCAGTGAAAGCTTCAACAACCTTCTGGATACGGCGCGCCATGTGGTGCCCTCCGACATTGATTTTGCCGCCCACGCAGGCGCGATGGGGGCGGCCAGCGAAAAGGTTGACGGGGTCGCAGAGCTGGAACAGGCGATGCAACGCGCGCGGGCCTCAAAGCGTTCCTATGTCATTGTTATTGACACCGACCCGATGCCAACCACCGAGGCAGGTGGCGCGTGGTGGGATGTGGCTGTGCCCGAAGTGTCAAAGCGCCCGCAAGTTACCAAAGCCCATAAAAACTACCAAAAACACCTGAAATCCCGGCGCTCTGCTGATTGATACGGAATAACGACTATGATCCTTTACGGCACAAACCCTATCGCGTGGTCCAATGATGACGATCAGACCCTTGGCGCGGATATCCCGCTGGAACAATGCCTGCGCGAGGCAGGTGAAATTGGCTTTGATGGCATCGAGAAGGGCCACAAAATGCCCACCACGCCGGAGGCGTTAAGGGCCGCTTTGGAGCCACACGGGTTGCAGTTTATTTCGGGCTGGCACTCGTTGAACCTGCTGACCCATTCGGTTGCGGACGAGAAACAGGCGATTCAGCCGCATCTTGACCTGCTTAAGGCGATGGGCTGCGAGGTTTGTATCGTCTGCGAAACCTCCAATGCGATCCATGGGCGCGATGATCTGGCACTTAGCGACACACCTGTTTTACCAAACGATAAATGGGCCAGTTTCGGGGCGGATGTCGAGGAAATTGCCGTGTTCTGTACCGATCAAGGCATCACGCTGGTTTACCATCACCACATGGGCACCATTGTTGAAAATGGCGCCGAGATTGATGCGTTCATGGCTGCAACCGGTCCCGCAACCAAGCTGTTGCTGGACACAGGTCACGCATGGTTCGCAGGTGTAGACCCCGAAGCACTGGCGCAGAAATACATGCACCGCGTCGGGCACCTCCACGCCAAAAACCTGCGCCCTGACGTTAAGGCGCAGGTGGAAACCGACGGGCTGTCATTCCTCGAAGGTGTGCGGCGCGGGGTGTTTACCGTTCCGGGTGATGCCGAGGGTGGCGTGGATTTTGAGCCGGTGCTGAAAGTTGCTGCCGAGCATGATTACAAGGGATGGCTGGTGATCGAGGCAGAACAAGACCCTGCTGTGCGAGGTCCACTGCACTATCAAACGATGGGATTGAAAGCGCTCAAGGAAATGGCCCGCGCGGCCGGCTTGGACAAAGGATAAATCTGATGGCTGATCTGTTACGAAAACCGAACGGGACAACAGGCAAGGTTCATGACATCACGCCCGAAAATGCTGGCTGGGGCTATGTCGGATTTGGTCTCTACCGCCTAAAGGCTGGCGAAACAGTTGCAGAGCCTACCGGCGATACCGAAGTCATTCTGGTGCTGGTCGAGGGTAAGGCCAAGATCAGCGGCGCAGGCAAGGATTTTGGCGAGCTGGGCGACCGGATGGATGTGTTCGAGCGCACCCCGCCCCATTGCGTCTATATCCCGAACGGCACGGACTGGTCGGCAACGGCCACCACGGACCTGACCCTCGCCATCTGCACGGCACCGGGCAAAGGCGAGCATGACGCGCAAATCATCGGGCCTGCAGGCATTGATCTGGAGGAACGCGGCAAGGGGGCCAACACCCGTTATATCCACAATATCGGTATGGAAAACCGCGATGTTGCCGACAGCCTGCTGGTGACCGAAGTGTTCACGCCCAACGGCAACTGGTCATCCTATCCGCCACACCGCCACGACGAAGATAACTTCCCCGAAATGACCTATCTGGAAGAAACCTATTACCACCGGCTGAACCCGTCACAGGGGTTTGGATTCCAGCGGGTTTTTACCGAGGATAGCGAGCTAGATGAAACTAYGGCCGTGTCCAATGGCGATGTGGTTCTGGTTCCCAAAGGCCACCACCCTTGCGGTGCGCCATACGGGTATGACATGTACTACCTGAACGTCATGGCCGGACCACGCCGTAATTGGAGATTTCAAAACCACCCCGAACATGACTGGATATTTCAACGGGACAAGTGGGTGTTGTCACATTAAGTTGCTGAGCCTGCAATGGTCATCCGGTAATCCCCCCATTTGTGGGGCTGTTTGAACCTAGAATTACGCGGCCATTTTGTATTGGTTCAGTTTCATAGCAGGAGTGATCCCGCCGATGCCCATATTGGGGCGGTCGTTATTGTATTGTCCATRGCCAWKWWSNGSCSWGGWMKYGCACSWMSCGNATSCNGYSMRASMKRYSWGTTCCNNAMGCCRYWSATTGCGCACGGTTCTGTTGTATCGCTCGATATAGGCGTTCTGTTGCGGTTTTCCCGGCGGGATGTAGCTTAGGGTTTGGCAACCCCCGCATGGGCGCGTCCTATCATTACATCGATACAACAGGCGGCAACGTCGACGCCTTTGCCATTGCCGCCAGCCACAGTTTTGCGGGCCCCAGCAGCATGGTAGATTTCATGCTCTATGTTGGGGTTGAACATCTGACTTCCACGACCTCGGATATGATCAAATACCGCATCGGTGCCGAAGGATATTGGGACCGGATGACAGCCGGAGTTTCCTATAGCAACTGGAACACATCCTCCACCCTGACGTTTACAACCGCCTATGTGGAAGTTCTAGGGACGGCTACAATGGTCAGCGTGAAGTTTTGCGCTGGCCAAAAGAGCTGTGTGTTTTTCGGCTGGTTCAGGTAAAAGGGGTCATGCTTAATCCACGCCACCTGTTGCGAATGTCCAAATGGGCCAGAAAACCACCTGGCGATGCGCGGGTGAAACTGGTGATCTGKATTGTTGTGATCTGTCTGGTGCTGTTCGCAATCGAGCGCTGGATCGGGGTGCCCGAGTGGATGCAGGTGGAATTGCCCCGCCATCAAAAGATCCCGCGCTAAATGCGCCAGCGCAGCACTTTGGCCTCAATTTTACCCAGCACAAAACTAAGCGACACCCCGAGGATCGACAATATCGTCACCCCCGCAAACAGCCGTTCCAGATCATAGAGCGCACCGGCCTGCAGGATGTAGGCGCCAATGCCGTATTCCGCCCCGATCATTTCAGCCGCAGTCAGCAGAATAATCGCAATCGCCAGTGAAATCCGCAGGCCTGACAGGATACCGGGCATCGCGCCCGGCAGCACGATTTTGCGGATGATGCTGGCACGGGTCAGCCCGAAACTCTGGCCCATGCTGATCAATGTGCGGTCCACGTTATCAACCGCGCCGTATGTGGCAACCACGGTGGGGGTGAAGGTGCCAAAGGCGATCAGCGCGTATTTCGAGGTCTCGTCAATGCCGAACCAGATCACAAACAACGGCAGCAGCGCGATTTTGGGGATCGGGAACAGGGCGGCCACCAGCGGCACCAGCCCGGCCCGCATATAGCTGAACAGCCCGATGCCAACCCCGACCAGCACGCCGAACCCCGCCCCGAGGAACGCGCCAACGGCCAAGCGGCCGAGCGATAGGCTGAGATGGGTCCAAAGCAAGCCCGAGGCTGCCAATTCATAGAGCGTGCGGATCACATCCGAGGGGCGCGGCAGGGTCAGGTTGGTGATCCACCCCGCCCGCGTGCCCCACTCGGCAATCAGCAGCAGCGAAATGAACACGATCAACCCGATGCCACGAATACGTTTGGGGCGAAACCCGCCGCCGCGATAGGGAACGGGGCGGCTCATGCAATCAACTCCTGATCGGCCGCCTCGGCCTCGTCGCGCATCAGATGCCACAGCTCTTGCTCGATCTTGGCCAAGGCCGGATCACCGGCGCGGCGCTGCTCAAGCGGCACATCTATGTCGATCACTTTGCGCACAGCCCCGGGGCGACGCGACAGCACCACGATGCGGTGGCCAAGGCGCACCGCCTCGGCCAGATTATGGGTGACGTAAACCGCGGTGAACGGTTGGCGCAACCACAGGCCGACCAGATCATCCATCAGCAATTCGCGGGTTTGGGCGTCCAGCGCCGACAGGGGTTCGTCCATCAGCCACACGGCGGGGCGTACCGCCAGTGCCCGCGCAATGGCGACCCGTTGTTTCATCCCGCCCGACAGGTTTTTGGGCAAAGCACCGGCAAAATCCGCCAGTTTGGTGCGGGCCAGAACATCGGCCACTATGCGGTCCATTTCAGGTTTGCCCAGCCCGTGATCCTCAAGCACCAGCCGCACATTGCCATCCACCGTGCGCCAAGGCAGCAGGGCGAAATCCTGAAACACAAAGGTAAACGGATTTAGACTGTCTTCGGGCGGGTCGGACAGTTGCAACACTTGTCCCGATGTGGGCAACTCCAGCCCGCCAATGAACCTGAGCAGAGTGGATTTACCACAACCTGACGGCCCCACAACGCAGACAATGCGCCCCGTGGGGATTTCTAGATTAACATCTGCAAGCACCTCGATATCGCCATAGCGGTGCGTCAGGGCGTCGATTTTCAGATCCATGTGGATGTGGGGGCCATCACTGGCCCCCAAACCGTTTAGAGCGCGTCCAATCGAACCAGAAACACGCATTCATCCAGCAACCCGAGGCAGCGTTTACATTTGTAAATGCGTTCGGTTTGCTGGGTGAATCCAATTGGATTGGATTTGCTCTAGCTGATGGTTTTGACATAGCTGTCATCGACCAGCACCTCGTAGGTGATGCTGTCCTTGACCATGCCCTCGGATTTGAACCAGTTCAGCTGATCCATCACCGACGCCTTGTTCAGGGCAGCACCCGCATTGATCCGCATCGCGCCATTGCGAATGGATTTTTCGGCCTTTTCAATCGGCCTGTCGGCGTAGACATATTTGTGGATCAGGTTGACCATCTCCATGGCCGCCGCGTCACCTGCCGATTTGTCAACCAAGGCGGCGTTGAAATCATCCGCCCCGCGCGAGAACGCCCGAAGGAATGCCTCGGTCCGGCCCCGTTCTTCAGCGGCATTTTTGGCCGAGGTGAACACAGTCGTAACCTGATAATTCGGAATGTAATCAGAGACATTGCCGATGATCTTAACCGCACCCGCCCCCGCCAGACCCTTGGCGATATGCGGCACGATCGACCACGCATCAATCTGGCCGGATTTCAGCGCACCGATGATGGCGCCCACCTTGTTCAGTGGTTTGAATTTCAGGCCAACGCCTTCTTTTGCGGCAATCTGCGCGCCCATATAATGGAACGATGATCCGGCCTGCGTCATGCCGAATGATTTGCCGCCCAGCTTGCTAGGATCAGTCAGACCCGCCTCAAACGCTGCATTGCTGGCCAGAATTTTCTGTCCGTCAATACCGTCTTCCTCGCTCAAAGCCCCGCCAATCACCTTGGCTGCACCCTTTTGCGCCAGCGACACCAGCCCGCCGGAGATCGCGGTGACGGCATAGTCAACATCACCTGATGCAATCGCCACGGCCATCGGTTGGGCGGCCTGGAAAAACTCGAATTCGACGTCCAGACCTTCATCGGCGAAATAGCCGCGTTCAAACGCGACAAAGCTGGCCGAGTGGCTGGTAAAGCGCAGCGCGCCGACCTTCATTGTGGTGCCAGCAAATGCTGGTGCCGGAATTAACGGCGCGGCCATCACGCCCCCCATCAGGGCCAGCGATTGGCGTCTTGTCAGATTTGTCATTGTTCATACTCCCTTAACAATTGTCGAAATCATTAAGGGTTGCGGGGCGGATTATGTCAATGAAAACAGTTAACCTTGCCCGAGTTTCGCCAACCGCGCCGCACGAAGCTGGGCAAAGTCATCGCCAGCATGATACGAGCTGCGCGTCAGCGGCGTGGCCGACACCATCAAAAACCCTTTGCCATAGGCGGCTTTCTCGTAGGATTTGAATTCATCCGGTGTTACAAACCGCGCCACCGTGTGGTGCTTTGGCGTGGGTTGCAAATACTGGCCGATGGTCAGAAAATCCACATCCGCCGCCCGCATATCGTCCATCACTTGCCGGACCGCCAGCGCGTCTTCGCCAAGGCCCACCATGATGCCGGATTTGGTGAACATGGTCGGGTCGATTTCCTTGACCCGCTGAAGCAAGCGCAAGGAATGGAAATACCGCGCCCCTGCCCGCACTTCGGGGTATAGGCCCGGCACTGTTTCCAGATTGTGGTTGAACACATCCGGTTTGGCCGCCACCACAATCTCCAGCACCTCGGGGGCACATTTCAGGAAATCGGGGGTCAGGATTTCGATCGTGGTGTCAGGCGCTTGTCGTCTGATCGCGCGAATGGTCTGGGCAAAATGCGCAGCGCCGCCATCCTCGATATCATCGCGATCAACCGAGGTGATCACCACATGTTTCAACCCCAGCTTTTTCACCGCATCGGCAACGCGGCCAGGTTCAAACACATCCAGACCTTCGGGCGGTTTGCCGGTGGCGATGTTGCAGAAACTACAGGCCCGCGTGCAGACCTCGCCCATGATCATCATCGTGGCGTGGCCTTGGTTCCAGCACTCGCCAACATTGGGGCACCCCGCCTCTTCGCACACCGTAACCAGCCCGTGTTCGCGCATAATCTTGTGGGTTTTGGCATATTCCGCCCCGCCCGGTGCCCGCACCCTGATCCAGCCGGGCTTTTTCGGCTGCACATTATCCGGTTTGCGGGCCTTTTCAGGATGGCGCTGTTCCGGGATTTTGAGGTCTCGCATCGGATATTCCCCTAATTTGGCGGTAGTATAGGCGTTAATAAGTAACTGACCGGCGTAAGCTTAACAAAGCGGCGGGTCATGGAAGCTAAGTAACAAGTTCACAAGGGAGTTCAACCTATGAAAAAATGGTCGCAGAGGCGTTCGGCATAAACAACACCGGCGTTTCGGTGAACCCGGCGCGTTCAATCGGGCCTGCCCTGTTTGCAGGACCAAAGTATTGGCAGATCTATGGGTGTTCATCGCGGCACCCCTGATTGGCGGCGCGGCTGCGGGCACCGTGTTCAAGGCAGGGCTGACACACGTGTCTGACGAAACCCTCGCATCTTAAAAACAAAGGCCGCTTTTTAACCGACGCGGCTTTTTAGGTTTGAACATATGCAAAAATTCAAATAGAATGCCGCAACCGGATTTTTAGCTGCAAGCACTCAATCAAAACCACCAACCAAATCAAAGGAATACGATTATGAAAGCTGGCGTAACTTTGCCTCAGGTTACTTTCCACACGCGCGTGCGCGACGAAAGCATTGGCGGCGACAACCCGTTCAAATGGGAAGAAAAAACCACGGACGATTATTTCAAAGGCAAACGTGTGGTGATGTTCGCCCTGCCCGGCGCATTCACACCGACATGTTCAACCTACCAGTTGCCCGGATACGAGGATAATTTCAAATCCTTCACCGCCCAAGGCATTGATGAAATCTATTGCCTGTCGGTGAACGACACCTTCGTGATGAAYAAATGGGCCGAGGGCCAAGGCATCAAAAACATCAAGGTGATCCCCGATGGCGCTGGCCAATTCACCCGTCTGATGGGCATGCTGGTTGATAAATCCAACATCGGTTTTGGCCTGCGCACATGGCGTTATGSCGCGGTGATCAACAATGGTGTGGTTGAGGCATGGTTCGAGGAACCTGGCCGCGAAGACAACCACGGTGATGATCCTTATGGTGAGTCTTCACCCGAAACAGTGTTGAAATATCTGGCCACAGTTAGCGCAAGCGCTGTTGCCTAAATCATATTTGCGGGGCGGTTCAGCTGCCCCGCAATCCCCTATGGCAACAATGACTTGCCCGCGCAGCTCAGCGTATCGGCCAGTTCTTCAAACCATCCGCCCCCCGTGTTGCTTTTGCGCCTGACCAGTCCGATTCTCCGCGATGGTTGGGGTTCGGAAAACCGCAAGGTCGCCATATCCGGCACCGCCTTGCATTCACTGGCCAGCGCGATTTCCGGCAGGAACGTCAGCCCGAACCCCTCGGCCACCAACCGGCACAGGGTCGCCAAGGACGATGCCGACAGGTCAACACGGGTTTGTGCCCGCTCCATCGCGCAAACCTCGAGCGCCTGATCGGACAGGCAATGCCCCTCCTCCAGCAACAACAAACGGTCCGGGTCCAGCGTCGTTGGGCGCAGTTCATCGGGGGCCGCGGCAAGGGTCGAAATCTGCGTCTTTGATCCTGCCAATAAAAACCGGTCGGTGAACAAAACCTGCTCGACCAGCGTTGGAACACCGGAGGGGAGCGCAATCACCGCAGCGTCCAGCGTGCCGTTGTTCAACTCCTCAATCAGCCGGTCGGTGCGTGATTCCCGCACCCGCAGATCAAGCGTCAGGTTCTTGGCCCGCAACATCGGCAGGGCGACCGGCAACAGATAGGGGGCAACCGTCGGGATCACCCCGAGCGTCAAGCGACCGGTTAGGCCATCACGCAGCCGCGCCGAATCTGTCAGGTCGGTCATTTGGGTCATCACCCGGTTGGCGTGGCGCAACACATCATGCCCCGTCGGGGTCAGCACCACATCGCGCGGCTGGCGTTCGACCAGAACCGCGTCCAGCCGATCCTCCAATTCGCGGATTTGCACCGAAAGCGCGGGTTGGGTGACGTTAACCTTTGCGGCAGCACGGCCAAAATTACGCGCCTCGGCCAAGGCGATAAAGTAGGTCAGTTGCTTCAGGGTAATATTCATAACTATTTATTATCACTATCCGCAAAAAAGACAATTTCTAATTATCCCCCGCCTGCTCCATCCTTGTCCCATCAACAACCCATCGACAACAAGGAGTCGTTCAATGACCAAACGTCTGACCACCACCGCCGGCGCCCCGATCCCCGACAACCAGAATTCAATCACCGCCGGGGAGCGCGGCCCCGTCCTGATGCAGGATTATCAACTGATGGAAAAGCTGGCGCATCAAAACCGCGAGCGCATTCCCGAACGCACAGTTCACGCCAAAGGCTGGGGGGCACATGGCACCCTGCGCGTCACCAAGGACATCAGCAAATATACCTGCGCCAAACTGTTCGAAGTTGGCAAGGAAACTCCGATGCTGGCGCGGTTTTCAACGGTGGCCGGTGAAATGGGCGCGGCAGATCACGAGCGTGATGTGCGTGGTTTCGCGCTAAAGTTTTACACGGAAGAGGGCAACTGGGATATGGTTGGCAACAACACACCGGTGTTTTTTATCCGTGACCCCTACAAGTTCCCCGATTTCATCCACACCCAGAAACGCCATCCGAAAACCAACATGCGGTCCCCGACCGCGATGTGGGATTTCTGGTCACTGTCACCTGAATCCATCCATCAGGTGATGATCCTGATGTCGGACCGTGGCCTGCCACAAACCCCGATGCAGATGAACGGTTATGGCAGCCACACCTATAGTTTCTGGAACAAGGCAGGCGAGCGGTTCTGGGTTAAATTCCATTTCAAAACCATGCAGGGCCACGCCCATTATACCAACGCCGAGGGCAACGCGATTATTGGCGAGACCCGCGAGGGGTATCAAGAATCGCTTTACGGTGCGATTGACGCCGGTGATTTCCCCAAATGGCGCGTCATGGTGCAAATCATGCCCGAGGCCGAGGCTGACAGCACCCCTTACAACCCGTTCGATCTGACCAARGTYTGGCCRCACGGSGATTAYCCGTTGATCGASGTKGGYGWRTTYGAGTTGAACCGCAAYSCYGACAATTACTTTGCCGAGATCGARMMAGCCGCCTNTTMGCCSNTCMAAYWYSGTGCCSGGGATCGGSTWTTCRCCSGATAARRTGCTGCAAGCSCGSATCTTTTCCTATGCGGACGCACATCGCCACCGTCTGGGCACCCATTACGAGGCCTTGCCGATCAATAAACCGGTTTGCCCCGTACATCACTACCACAAGGATGGGGCGATGAATTTCATGGGACAACAATCGGGCGTGACCGATGCCTACTATGAACCAAACAGCTTTGACGGGCCGGTGGAAGACCCGAGCGTGGCCGAGCCGCCGCTGAAAATCGACGGGGATGCGGCGCGTTATAATCACCGCGATGGCAATGAYGATTAYWSCCAGCCYCGYRMGKKGCMSGRYWWNAYGSRKSSSRYGSWGSMGKKRMRNCKGKWTSRSMACACCGCGGCCGCAATGGGCGGTGTGCCACAAGATATTATCGACCGGATGCTGGGCCATTACGATCAAGTATCCCAAGCATATGGCGACGGGGTAAGGGCAGCCTTGGCAGCATCATAAACAGCGCGATAACCGGATGGGGCGCGCGAAGCCGTTTCGCGCGCCCACTCGATCAACCTATCAGCGGACCATGTGGCCCGTAGCGATCATCATAATGGCGTTTTAACCTTTGCAAGGCGATGCGCAGCACGATTTTGCCTGACCGCGCCGACYAGCCCATGCGCCGCTCGGCCGTTTCCATCCCTTCCAGATAGCAACAGCAGCGCASCWSYAMMYCMSYSAGYMYCGGCCCCAGATCGCGCAGCGCTTCTGAAACGCGGTCGCGCGCGCCCGTTGGCCCATCGCCAACCCCGCTGTCATTGGCAAAGCCGCCCCGCGCCCCGCCGGTCAAAAACCGTTCCCAGTTTTGCGACACCCGCGGCCCCATTTGTGCCAGCTCGAAATCCTCGCGCAGGCGCTCACCGGCCGCAACCAGATCATCGGTCAGAAACGGCGTGCCGGTTTTNTCTTTGCGTCGCGCCAAAGCCGCCAGCGGCGATTCCGCCACGTTATAACGTACCGCACGCCGCGACCCGTTATCGGCCACCGTTTTTTCGCCCCAAACCCTGTGCTGATCGCCAAACTGGGCCTGTGACTCGGCAAATCCGCCGCTGGCATTTTCCGCATCAGTCAGCAGCCGTTTCAGGGCGCTACGCCCTGCCGTGGTGATCCCGTAACGCGCGATCCGTCCGGGTTTAACGCAAGTAATCCAATCCTTTAGCGCCATCGCCTGTGCAACTTTTCGGTCAACCACCGCTGTGCGCGCGGTTTGGCCACTGGGCAAATCCCGCACCACCACGGCTTTCTCCATCTCCGGCGCAATCGCCAACACCGCACCGGTTTCGCATAACCGGCGCAAAATACGGCGACCCTCGCGGTTCAGGGTTGTGTCATCAGTTTTCAGGTTTTTGTGTCGGATAGGTGCGCTCATTACGGGCATCTCCTTGTCTGTTAAAGCGGGATGTGTCGGGAACAGTTGCTGCCCTAAATCGCGCAGTGCTTCGTCGACCAACGGATCATCCCGCCGGTTTTCGTAACGCCGGATCTGGCGCAAAATAGTCGAGGCATGACATCCGGCATCCCGCGCTACGGCCCGAATGGATTTACCCTGACTGGTGTGTTGCAGATATCGCCTCGCCTCTTTTGGCACCCATTCCGGTATTGTGTCCGCGCCGCAAGATAGCACTGGCCCCCTCTGCATTTAGCTCTCCTTTGCATTGTGCAGCTCGTTGCATTACAGCTTTGTTTACGAGTGTTACGTGATGGTTAATTAATTCTGTGTTTCCTAGAATTATCTATAAATAATAAACTTTTATGAAACCTGCGTTCGGATGTTGGCAACAATACGCAACACACGTCTAGATTGTGTAATTGTAACCGGGATAATTCCAAGGAGCTGTTACCATGACCGACCTGATGCAGATACTGAAATGCTTACACCGCCCTCGCCTACTGATCCGTGCCGCCCGTTTCGGAATGCCTGACTATAGCCGCAAGCGTGATCTGCGCCGGCTGCTTAAAACCACCACGATACCCACGCCGGGCAAGGCCATTGCCACATTGATGTCGGTAGAAACCGAGCTGGAGGAAAAACGAAAAGCGGGCGACGCTACATATAGCATCGCCCGTCATGTTTMGATCCTGATTGCCCTGATGGGCGAAGTGCGCCTGATGCAGGCCCGCGCCAGACCCACTTAAACCGCCGTTCTAAACCAGAGAATCCGGCATAGAATCTTTCTTTGCCTTGATATATTTTTCTAAAGCAGCAGCAATTGCTGGCTCCAGTGCGGGTTGCTGATAATCATTCAGTAATTTGGCAACCCGCACTTTGGCCAACTCTTGTGTGTCGCGCGCGCCTTCTTCTTCCCAGGTTTCAWASGGTTTGTARTCMARCARRTYTGWSYKCCAGAACGCCKYTTTGAAATTKGCCTGKGTRTGKKCRCASCCCAGATARTGMCCRCCMGGCCCRACYTCRMRGATRGCAYCCATYGCCWRWKCRTYYTCKTCSRTNGGAAWKYCCYKSNGCCAWKCSRTGYAAMACACCCAACTGATCCGCGTCCATCACGAATTTCTCGAAACTGGCCACCAGCCCGCCCTCTAACCAGCCACAAGCGTGTAACATAAAGTTAACCCCGCCCAAAAGGGCCGCGTTATGCGTGTGTGCGGTTTCATAAGCCGCCTGCGCATCGGGCAGTTTGGAGCCACAAAGCCCGCCACCAGATCTAAACGGAAGGTTAAGACGACGCGCCAACTGCCCTGCCCCGTTAAGGATTTGTGTAGCTTCTGGGGTGCCAAAGGTCGGCGCGCCCGAATTCATATCAATCGAGGCAACAAAACAGCCCATAATCACCGGAGCACCAGGGCGGATCAACTGGTTATAGGCGATGCCCGCCAGACATTCGGCCAAGACCTGCGTCAACGTCCCCATCACCGAAACCGGCGACATCGCCCCGCCGACGATGAACGGYGACAGGATAMMSGCCTGATTRTTSYKKGCATAAACCTCCATCGCGCCCATCATGATGCTATCGAACGTCAGCGGTGAATTAACGTTGATCAACGAAGTCATCACCGTGTTTTCCTGTACGAAATCCTTGCCGAACAGAATTTCGCACATGTCGACAGAATCCTGGGCGCGCGAGGGTTCCGTCACCGACCCCATAAACGGTTTATCCGAATAGATCATATGCGCGTGCAACATATCCAGATGCCGCTTGTTCACCGGCACATCCGTTGGCTCGCAAACGGTTCCTCCCGAATGGTGCAGGTATTTTGACATATAGCCAAGTTTAACAAATTTGATGAAATCATCCATCGTCGCATAGCGCCGCCCGCCATCTGCATCACGCACAAAGGGCGGCCCGTAWACSGGSGCMARMACCAATGTATCGCCGCCGATTTCGACGTTCCGCTCAGGGTTGCGAGCGTGTTGGGTGAATTTGGCGGGCGCCGTTTTGCACAACTCACGCGCCAAACCACGCGGGATATAAACCCGTTCGCCATCTACCTTGGCCCCCGCCTTGCGCCAGATGTCCAACGCCTCGGGGTTATCAACAAAGTTAACGCCGACCTCTTGCAGAACGGTTTCGGCATTATGCTCGATCACCTCAAGCGTCGCATCATCCAGCATTTCATAGTTGGGAATTTTGCGCTCGATATATTTCGCCGCATCAATCTTCACTGCCGTGCGCATCGCCCGCCGTGCAGCCCCGCCCCCGCCGCGCCCCCGCCGTTTTGTCTGTTCTTCTGCCATTACGCTGCTCCTGTACGCTGCTCCTGAAATCTGTGTGTAAACCCGTTTTACGCCAAAACCACACTGCACCAGGCGCAAAATCCGGCCATTACGGGGGGAAAGCGACATGCGCCCGCTTGATCATTGCGCCAGCACGCCCTATTGCCGGATCATGACAGATATTTCACATGACCGCCTTCTTATCATCGACTTTGGATCGCAAGTGACGCAGCTGATCGCGCGCCGATTGCGCGAACTCAATGTCTATTGCGAAATTCACCCTTTTAACAAGGTGACCGATGGTTTTCTTGTAGAATTCGCACCCAAAGCGGTGATCATGTCCGGTGGCCCGTCCAGCGTGATTGAAGATGGCTCKSYKCKSYSKYMCRMMWRTYWSKKYRRMWKKKGMRWRMSKRTKWKKKRYATKKRKWAWSKSCWRCAAGKGRTKATGCAAATGCTGGGCGGATCGGTTGAACGTGGTCATGGCACCGCCGAATTTGGCCGCGCTTATGTTACGCCAACGCCCGCACATTTGCCGCTGCTGGATGGCTGGTTCACATCAGATGACGACCGCGAACAAGTCTGGATGAGCYACGGCGATCATGTATCGAAAATCGCGCCGGGGTTCGAGGTGTATGGCACATCGCCCAATGCGCCTTATGCGATCGCCGCGGATGTTTCGCGCAATTTCTACGCGGTTCAGTTCCACCCCGAAGTACACCACACCCCGAACGGGGCGCGTTTGTATGAGAATTTCATCAAACTGGCGGGGTTCACTGGCGACTGGACGATGGGGGCGTATCGGGAAGAAGCCATTCGCAAAATCCGCGARACTGTGGGCGATGCCAAGGTGATTTGCGGGTTGTCCGGCGGGGTTGATTCATCGGTTGYAGCGGTTTTGTTGCACGAAGCAATCGGTGATCAGTTGACGTGTGTTTTCGTGGATCATGGATTGTTGCGCCAGAACGAGGGCGAGGACGTCGTCAAAATGTTCCGTGATGAATATCACATGCCGCTGATCCATGCACAGGAGCAGGAATTGTTCCTTGGGCAGCTTGATGGCCAATCGGATCCCGAAACCAAACGCAAGATCATTGGCAAACTGTTCATTGATGTATTCCAGAAACATGCGGCAGAAGTGGGCGGGGCCAAATTTCTGGCCCAAGGCACGCTCTATCCGGATGTGATTGAAAGCGTTTCATTTTCCGGCGGCCCTTCGGTGACGATCAAAAGCCACCACAATGTTGGTGGTCTGCCCGAGAAAATGGGGCTGAAGCTGGTCGAGCCGTTGCGCGAATTGTTCAAAGACGAGGTTCGGGCTTTAGGCCGCGAGCTGGGATTGCCTGCGTCCTTCATAGGGCGTCACCCCTTCCCCGGCCCCGGGTTGGCGATCCGCTGCCCCGGCGAAATCACCCGCGAGAAGCTGGAGATTTTGCGCAAAGCCGATGCGGTTTACATCGACCAGATACGCAAACACGGGCTGTATGATGAAATCTGGCAAGCCTTCGTGGCGATCCTGCCGGTGCGCACGGTTGGCGTGATGGGAGACGGGCGCACCTATGATTTCGCCTGTGCACTGCGAGCGGTCACATCGGTGGACGGTATGACGGCGGATTATTATCCGTTTACGCATGAGTTTCTCGGGGAAACCGCAACCCGCATTATCAACGAGGTCGAAGGTATCAACCGCGTGACTTACGACATCACCAGCAAACCACCGGGCACGATTGAGTGGGAGTGAACCACTACCGGCTGAGGCCGGTAGCATCCCGTTTGGAATGTAATTCCAGGTACTGCATGATGATCTCGTCGGTCACATTCCCCGATGTTGTCGA
>NVTS01000033.1 GCA_002732995.1 Marinosulfonomonas sp.
CGGGTTTCAAAATTCAGGAGAGAAGATCATCAGGAGATTCGCTGAAGCGGACCGGCTGGAAGCCGGTGGTTTATCTCCAATAGGTGGAAAATAAAAAATACTGCGCTCATCATTACATCTATTGTTTTTCTTTCTGGATGTGTTCCCACCGCTGCTTGGCATAATGGCGGGGTGTCACAAAAACGCGCAAACAGCCAGCTTACATCATGTCAGGTTAGTGCCACTAAAGATGTCCCTACGAGTATAGAAAATAAAATCACGGGTGGTTTTTTTGTTGGCTACATCTGGATCCCCACCACCAGCGACGTTGACACGAATAATGAACTTAGGACTAAAGTTGTCGCCCAATGCATGACCAACAAAGGATACCAAAGCGTGGAACTCCCAGTCTGCCCTGCCAAGGTTCCTGTGCCGGATATGAACAAACGGGCCATAATCAATGACAATTCGTGCTTTAAGCAGATTTCTGGCGGCTATTATGCTATTGCCCAAAAGAGTTAAGTAAGGGGATCGTCATACCCACCTTCCGCGACCTGCACCAACGCTCCAACCCGTTCATCCTTGCCAACGCATGGGATGCTGGCAGTGCCAAGATGTTGGCGGGGCTGGGGGCGCAGGCGATTGCCACATCATCCGGCGCGCATGCCTTCACCTTGGGGCGCCCCGACATGGGCACCATTACGCGGGACGAGGCGTTGAGCCACGCCCAAGAGCTGATCAGGGCCGTCAACATCCCCGTCTCGGGCGATTTCGAGAACGGTTTCGGCGACGCGCCGGATGTTTGCGCCCAAACCGTGCGGCTGGCAGGCGAGATCGGCCTTGCGGGAATTTGTATCGAGGACGTCGCCCTGCCCGAAACCACCGCCTATGATCATGATCTGGCGGTTGAACGCATCCGTGCGGCAGCCTCTGCTGCTCGCGCCCTACCAAACGATTTTGTGCTGGTTGCCCGCGCCGACGGGGTGATGAACGGGCGCTATGATCTGGATGAAGCGATCAAACGCATCATCGCCTACGAGGCCGCAGGCGCGGACTGTGTTTACATCCCCGCCCCCGCCAGCATGATTGATCTGGCCCGCATTTGCGCCGCCACCACCCTGCCGGTGAACGCGCTCGCAGCAGGCAAGTTTGCCAAGGTCAGCCGCGCCCAGTTTGCCGCTATCGGCGTGGCCCGCATCTCGCTGGGCGCAGCATTGGCCCGCATGACGCACCGCATCATCCATGACGCGGCACACGCAATGTTTCAGGATGGAGATTTTAACGGCCTGACAAATATCTTGCCGACGGACCAGTTGGAAAAATTGCTGGGCTAGCCCCTTGCCAAACCCACCGGTCCGTGGCCCTATCGCGCGATGAACCATGATGACTTGAACCACTGGTCCAAACGCGCCGCTGACTGGGCGCAGGCCTATCATGCGGACCTGCGCAACCAGCCCGTGCGGGCGCAGGTTTCTCCTGGCGAAACCGCCGCCAAACTGCCCCCCCATGCCCCCGAAGCGCCTGAACCAATGGAGCAGATATTTGCCGATTTCGAGGCCATCGTGCCCGGTGCCACCACCCATTGGCAACACCCGCGTTTCTTTGCCTATTTTCCGGCCAAYGCSTCGCCSGCYTCGATGYTGGCMGAACAACTKGCCAACGCCATYKCWGSMCAAGCRATGCTGTGGCARACMGCGCCCGCCGCCAAYGAAATRGAGGMGGTGATGRTRSGYTGGYTRCGSGATGCYNTTGGGKNTGGCCRAYMMYTTCACCGGCACCATYCAYGACAGCGCCACCACCRCCACSCTKKCGGCSATYYTRACCATGCGCGAGCGCACGCTTGAATGGAAGGGCAACAGCGAAGGTCTGTCCGCCCTGCCCCGTCTGCGGATTTACGCCTCAGGCGAGACCCATTCCAGTATTGATAAATCGGTGCGCATTGCCGGTATCGGGCAGGACAATCTGGTGAAAATCCCGACCAACGCGGAACACGCTATGGACACGGACGCGCTTGATGCCGCCATCCGTGCCGACCTTGCTGCCGGGTACCTGCCCTGCGGCGTGGTGGCTTGCGTTGGCGGCACCTCGATCGGGGCCAGTGATGACATTGCCGCCACGATTGCGGTGGCCAAATCGCACGGACTTTACACCCATGTCGATGCGGCGTGGGCCGGGTCGGCGATGATCTGCCCTGAATTTCGTCCTGTCTGGGACGGCATCAACGGCGCCGACAGCATCGTCTTCAACCCGCATAAATGGCTGGGGGCGCAGTTTGATTGTGCGGTGCAATTCCTGAAAAATCCCGCCGATCAGATCAACACATTGGGTTTGCGGCCCGAATATCTGAACACGCTGGGCCAGGAGGAAATCGTTAATTATAATGAGTGGACCGTGCCGCTGGGCCGCCGGTTCCGCGCCTTGAAACTGTGGYTTACCCTGCGGGCCTATGGGCTGGAAGGCTTGCGATACCGCATCCGTAACCACATTAACTGGGCGCGTGAATGCCATGATATCATTGCCGATATGGATGATTTCAGCATCACCACTTCACCGGCATTTTCGCTGTTTACCTTCCGTTACAAGGACAGCGATGCGGCCACCGAGGCCCTGCTGGCCCGCATCAATGATGATGGCCGGATTTACCTGACCCAGACGCGCCACGCGGGCCAGTTCGTGATCCGCATTCAGGTGGGCCAATTTGACTGCACCCGCGATGATGTCATGATGGTGCCGACCGTTTTGAAGGATTTGACAGGAGGGAAATGATGCTCCGCATAATTGCCCTGATCATATTTTACTGCCAACATTTGTCGCGGCCCAAACCTACAGAGGTCACAATTTGGATCTCGCCCGCGTTGCGCACATCGCCGGTCAAACGCAGATCGACAAACCCCGACTGTCAACGGCGGAGTAAAAACCGGCCATTCGGCGGCGTAAAAGAAGGCCAGTTGGCGACGGGGTAATTTGTTTCTAGAGACGACAGCAGCCTATTCCGGGATGGCTTGAGGCCAACTTAAGGCGTCAGACGTTTTGCGCGGATCTGGTTCAGACGATAGCTCTCGCCGTTCATTTCCAAGATATTGACGTGGTGGGTCAAACGGTCCAGTCGTGCGCCAGTCAAGCGTTCGGCACCGAAGACCTCGGTCCATTCATCAAAGGGCAGGTTCGAGGTTATGATGATGGAGCCGCGCTCGTAGCGTCGGGATATGACCTCGAAGAKCAATTCAGCGCCGGATTTGCTGAGGGGCACGAAGCCGGGTTCATCGATAATCAACAGGTTCTGGCTGGTCAGTTGTTTTTGCAGGCGCTGCAGCTTCAGCCCTCTTTGACACGCAGTTACCGTCCTTCAAGCAAGCACGGCGCACACGCCTATAAATACCCACTAAACACATCTCCCGCCCTCCGCATAAACGAAGGACACAAACTGGCGATATTTTACTCCGCTACAACTGCAATATGCAGCCGCTTCTGTGGGCCATTATTGCGCCGCGGTTTACARRTKMMKKYMRYMYYCRSMSRMSRTMYWYSGKWRRRCWYWGTRATWKKAGGTGTCAACGCACATGAATGCAAATTGCTTTTATGGAACAATGATGGGATGACACTGGACACACGGGCTGGTCTTTGTTTATTTGAACAAGTGTTCATTTAACTGGAGGTATTCCATGCGGATCAACCAAACATCAGCCATTATTACCGGCGGAGCGTCTGGCCTTGGCGAAGCATGCGCGCGGGCGTTTCGAGAAGCTGGCGCACAGGTGGTGATTTTTGACCGTGATACGAAACGGGGCGTGGACGTTGCCGCCGAGATCGGCGCGGGGTTTGCCCAGGTGGATGTGACGGATGAAGCAAGCGTTGCGGCAGGCATCAAACTGGCGGTCACATACATGGGCAAGATCAACGCTTGCGTAAACTGCGCCGGCATTGCCTCGGGCGAGAAAACCGTCGGGCGCGACGGGCCACATGCCCTGGACAGCTTTCAGCGCACCGTCAACATCAACCTGATCGGCACCTTCAATGTGCTGCGTCTGGCGGCGGCTGAAATGGCGGGGAATGCGCCGAATGAAGACAGCGAGCGCGGTGTGATCATCAACACCGCCTCCATTGCCGCCTTTGACGGGCAGATGGGTCAGGTTTCCTATGCCGCCTCCAAGGCCGCTATCGCGGGCATGTCCCTACCCGTTTCGCGCGATCTGGCCCGCAACGGTATCCGCATTATGGCGATTGCGCCGGGGTTATTCCTGACGCCGATGCTGGAGGGGCTGGGGCAGGAAATTATTGATGGGTTGGCCGTGGATGTGACCTTTCCCAAACGGTTGGGTAAGCCCGCCGAATTTGCCTCATTGGCGCAATTCATTATTGAAAACGGCTATCTGAACGGCGAAGTGATCCGCATTGATGGGGCGTTGCGGATGCGCTAGCCGTGTCTTGCGCGGCTGTCCTTTGCTGCCGCCTGCCGCGCCTCCATGCCGTAATCACGGCAGCACACCTGCCGCCCGCAAACGATAGTCGGCAAACACCTCTGCCCGTCGGCCTGCACCAACAGAGGTTTAGATCGGCAGCAATCATTGCGCATTCCTTTTGAAAACGGGCCTTTTGGCGTGGAGCCATGATTCACATTTCAGAAATATACGATCCTTGCGGCGGATGAATTGCTCGCCCTTGGCAAATGCATAGTTTTCCTTGCCCAACGGGTGTGCCGCCAGACGGGCACGGCAAGCCTCGTAATCGGCCAGAGATGGCAGCGAATAGACGCCGTATGCCGTGGTGGATGATCCCTCGTGCGGGCCAAAACAGCCGATCAAACCGGCGCCGCATTCTGGTATGGCTTGGCCCCAGTTGCGGGCATATTGGGCGAACGCCTCGCGTTTGAGCGGATCAATTTCATAGTGGATAAAACAGGTGATCATTTCGTGCTCCTTTTTGATCTGCCGAGGCTAGCACCTTGCGTAACGGTAATGGTTCGACTACGGCCAAACTATGAAGGAAGGTCCAGACATCGCCCAGATCGCCGCCCAGATCGCCGCCCTGACTGCGACAGAACTGGCCCACGAGGCAGGTGTGACCAAACAGACCGCCAGCAGCCATCTGGCGCAGCTGACAAACGGCGATTGCT
Organism: Marinosulfonomonas sp.; assembly: GCA_002732995.1. Lineage (GTDB taxonomy): Bacteria > Pseudomonadota > Alphaproteobacteria > Rhodobacterales > Rhodobacteraceae > Profundibacter. The sequence goes on from NVTS01000033.1 coordinate 5,093, forward strand.
GGTGCGCGAAGTGCAGGGCCGCCACCATTATTTTCGCCTGAACGGGCCGGACGTTGGCGCGGTTATCGAGGCGTTGACGGGCATGTCTGCCACCCGCACAGGCCCGCGCACCCGCCCCGGCCCGCGTGATCCGGCCTTGCGCCACGCACGGGTGTGTTATGACCATCTGGCGGGGGAAATAGGGGGTGCAGCTGTATGACCATGCGCAATCCTCGGACTGGATTAGCGGCAATGAACATGGCTTGGTTCTGACTGACACAGGCCGCGCGGCGTTTTCGGAATTCAACATTGATTACAAACCGCTAGAGGGCGCTCGTCGCCCCCTGTGCCGCGTCTGCCTGGACTGGTCGATGCGTCGTCATCATCTGGCTGGCGGGTTGGGAAAGGCGATATTGCAAGCAATGTATACGCGTGGCTGGGCGCACCGTTTGCCCGAAAGCCATGTGGTTCGTTTCACGCCACAGGGGGAACAGGCATTCCAAAGCTGGCTGAAGACCTAGGGTCAAAAGCCCTGATAGGCGGGACGGCAAGGGTGCACCCAAGGCGGATTTGATACCCGCCTTACCCCGACCACAGGATTTTTCGGCCAAAATGTGTTAAGATGGCTCTTCGGCGGGAGCCCAAAGCCGGAAATTTATAGAAAATTTACTCAAGGGAGAATAAATTACGCCACTATATATGTTCCAAGCAAGCTATACTTCCGAAGCAATCAAAGCCATGCAGGCGGCCGCAACCGTATATAAACCGCCAACCGGCCAATCAAACAATCACGCGTCGCACCAACATTCAGGTGCGAAGTCCAAGACCGCCAAGGTAATCGTTGCGCCGTGCAAGAACGGTGCCCCTAACCCGCCTTTTCCTCAAGCGCCATCCACTCCTCTTCCGCCGCATCCAGCACCGATTGGCGTTCAATCAACGCATCCGTAGCCTTTTGGAACTTCACCGGATGGTCRGTGAACATGTCAGGGTCCGACATAAATTCGACCAGCTTGGCAATCTCGGCCTCGAGGCGCTCCATCACCGCAGGCAGCTCCTCCAGACGGTGCTGTTCAACGAAGGACAGCCCCGCTTCCGCTGGCGTATTCTCGGGCTTGCCGCCCGCCTGCTTTTTCTTCCGGGCGGGCGCGTCCACAGTATCCTCGCCGCGTTGCGAGCGGTAATCGGACCAACCACCGGCGTAAACTGTGGCCTTGCCATCGCCCTCCATCGCAATGGTGGTGCGCACCACGCGGTCCAGAAAATCTCGATCGTGACTGACCAGCAAAACCGTGCCTTTATAATCGGTCAGAAGCTCTTGCAGCAGGTCGAGCGTTTCCACATCCAGATCATTGGTCGGCTCGTCCAGCACCAAAAGGTTGCTTTCGCGCGCCATGATTTTAGCCAGCAGCAACCGCGCCTTCTCACCACCGGATAATGATCGCACAGGCGCGCGCATCTGACCTTCGTCAAACAGGAAATCCTTCAAATACCCGACCACATGGCGCGGCTCGCCCCGCACCATCACCTGATCGGCCTTGCCGGAAACCCGCAGATCCACATCGCCGGTCATGCTCTCCCACAGGCTGATGTTGGGGTCCAGTTGCGCACGGTTCTGATCAAACAGCGCCATTTCCAGATTGGTGCCGCGCACCACGGTGCCGCTATCCGGTTCAATCTCGCCGATCAGCATGTTCAACAGGGTGGTTTTGCCCACGCCGTTGGGACCAACAAAACCGATACAATCGCCACGCTGCACCTTCAGGGAAAACGGGGAAAGGATCACCTTCCCGCCATATTCCTTGGTAATATCAATAGCTTCAATCACCTTCTTGCCGGATTTTTTACCTGCCTCCAGCACCATTTCAGCCGCGCCTTGGCGCTTGATCTGCGCCGATTGCCCGGCCTGCAATTCGCGCAGCGCCCGCACCCGTCCCTGATTACGCTTGCGCCGTGCCGATATCCCCTCGACCGCCCACCGCGCTTCGGCCTTGATCTTGCGCTTCAACTTGTGGCGTTGGTCGTCTTCCTCTTCCCAGGTCTTGTCGCGCCAGGCCTCAAATTCGGCAAAACCCTTTTCTTGACGGCGCACAGCGCCCCGATCAATCCACAAGGTGGCACGGGTCAAAGCATTCAGGAACGCACGGTCATGCGAAATCAGAACATAGCCGGTGCGGGTGGTTTTCAGCAACCCTTCCAGCCAGCCGATTGCCTCGATATCCAGATGGTTGGTCGGCTCGTCCAGCAGCATCAGCTCCGGCGCTTCGGCCAACAGTTTAGCCAAGGCCGCACGGCGCCGCTCGCCACCCGAGGCGGTCTCGATCAACCCTTCAGGGTCAAACTTCAGCCCCTCGGCCACCCGTTCTACCAGGTAATCCTGTCCTGCCATTAGCTCGCTGGTGGCATACTCGCCAAGCGTGGTAAACCCAACAAAATCAGGGTCTTGCTCCATATAGCCGACCTGAACAMCGGGCGATGCCACCACCGCCCCGCTGTCGGCCTCGACCAGCCCGGCCATCACCTTCATCAAGGTGGATTTACCCGACCCGTTGCGCCCGACCAGCGCGACCCGGTCGCCGAGCTGAACCACAAGCGACAGGCCGTCAAAAACGGGATCGCCGCCGAATGTGAGCGAAATATCAGAGAGCTGTAATAAAGGTGCGCGTGCCATATCCGCTGGCTACGGTGTGCTCATCATGGCGTCAACCGCCTATAATCATTGTTCCATAAATATCCCCGCGCGGCGCGCATAGAATCTCTATCCCGCCACCGCCCGCAGCAGTCGTTTGCGCCCCTCGGGTATCGCCGCGATTTCCACCCCGACAAACACATGCAGCGTGTTCATATCGCGGTCCACCACCGCATGGTCCGACACCCAGCCGCCCATCGCCAAATAGGTGCGCAACAGCGGCGGGATAACCCGCAACGCCTTATGCGACAGGGTGGCATCATCGAAGATAACCACATCATCCGCCTTGACCAACGGGCGCCATTGATCCGGCGCAAGGTGGCGCGCCTTCAACAATGAAAACGCATCGCTATAGGGCGCCCCGTCACAGCCTGCAAAGGACGAGCAGCCAAACAGCATCGTTACCCCTTGCCCATCCACAACCCGCGTCATCATCGCCCAGGCGACACGCACAATTTCAGGGTCACTGTGATCGGGATGAACACAAAACCGCCCCAGCTCCAGCATCGGCCCTTTGAAATTTGTCAACGCCCCCAGGTCATAAAACTGCGCCGAATAGCTCTGCCCGATGTCCGCCCCGTTCATCTGCATCAACCGGTAACTGGCCACCAGTTTTCCGCTGGCTATTTCCTCGACCAGAATATGATCGCACTGCGCATCAAAATTATCGCATTCCAGCCCGGTTAGCGCACCGGAAAAAGCCAGCTTGCGCAACGATTGCGAGGCGCCAATATCCGCTTTGCCATCGGCAAAACGTGCGCGGTAACGGCCCCTTTCAAGGATCAGCATGGTCAACCCCTTGTGATAGGCCAAGCTGGGGACTTGCCCTTTGGCCAACTGCCCCTAAATATGGGTCACCGACGCGAAACACACAACCCCAGATCGGACCCAGACCGGACCCAGAACAGGATAACATCATGGTAAAAATCAGCAAAACCGATGAAGAATGGCGCGCGCAATTATCTGATCTGGCCTATAAGGTTACACGGGGTCACGGCACGGAACGTTCACACAGCCATGATAACTTCCCCAAATCCGCCGGCATGTTCCATTGCATCTGCTGTGATGCACCGCTGTTTGATCAGGCAACAAAGTTTGAATCGGGCACGGGATGGCCCAGTTTTTTCCAACCCGCCGCGCCCGAATTTATTGGTGAATCTGATGACCGCAAGCTGTTCTCGCGTCGTACAGAAGTGCATTGCGCCGCCTGCAAGGCGCATTTGGGGCATGTGTTTCCCGATGGCCCCGCACCGACCGGATTGCGCTATWGTCTAAACGGGGTGGCGTTGCGGTTTGAGGCAGACAAAGAGTTAGGCTGAAGCCTTCTCCACCTTCACCGCCGCAAATTTGAACTCGGGAATTTTGCCGTAAGGGTCCAGCGCCGGATTGGTCAGGATATTGGCCGCCGCCTCGACAAAGGCAANTGGCAAAAATACCATATCCTCGGCGATCGCCCGATCCGCACGGGCCATGATCGTGACCGTGCCGCGCCGCGTGGTCAGGGTGAGCATTTCACCCGCTTTAACGCCAAGGGCGCGCAGGGTGCGCGGATGTAGCGAACAGTTGGCCTCCGGCTCCAGCCCGTCCAGCRYYKTKGMGCGCCGSGACATYGASCCSGTGTGCCARTGYTCCARCWKRCGSCCSGTGGTSAGWAYCATSGGRWAKTCSGCATCSGGYAMYTCRTCAGGCGSSAYMAYATTGGYSGGYRYRARWYKGGCGCGWYYMKYSTYRSKSGGRAARCCATCRCCAAASACRATYKCMTKGCCSGGMTSRKYMGGGSMSWSGSAMGGGTARGTSACCGMGCCCTCGCKYTCCAGCCGCTCCCAGGTGATATTATCCAGACTGTGCATATTCAGCTTCATTTCGGCAAATATTTCGCGCGGGTGGCTGTAATTCCAGTCCAGCCCCAAGCGCTTGGCCAACTCGACCTCGATCCACCAATCCTCGCGCGCATCGCCCGGCGGCGCAATTGCCGCACGCCCCATTTGCACCTGACGGTTGGTGTTGGTGACGGTGCCGTTCTTTTCGGCGAACGCCGAGGCGGGCAGAATCACGTCGGCATAATTGGCCGTCTCGGTGACAAAAATATCCTGCACTACAAGATGCTCCAGCTTGGCCAGCGCAAGGCGTGCGTGGGTGACATCGGGGTCCGACATGGCGGGGTTTTCGCCAAGGATATACATGCCTTTGATCTGGCCGCCGTGCACCGAATCCAGAATTTCGGTCACCGTCAGGCCTTTTTCATTGCTGAAATCAGCGGACTTCCAGACCGAGGTAAAAGCGCTGCGCACCCCGTCATCGGCAACCGATTGATAATCCGGCAAAAACATCGGTATCACGCCAGCATCCGACGTGCCCTGCACGTTGTTTTGGCCGCGCAACGGATGCAGCCCCGCGCCGGGTTTACCGACGTTGCCGGTCATCAAGGCCAGCGAGATCAGGCAGCGCGAATTGTCGGTGCCATGGATGTGTTGCGACACCCCCATGCCCCAGAAAACCATCCCGGCCTTACCGGCCGCAAAGGTGCGGGCGGCAGCGCGAATATCCTCGGCGTCGATGCCGCAAATGCCGCTCATCGCTTCGGGGGTAAAATCGGCCAGATGCGCCTTTTCAGCCTCCCAGTTCTCGGTGAATTTGGCGATATAGGCSTSRTCMTRCANGCCCTYCTYNGACAATCACATGCATSATYGCGTTCAGCAKCGASACRTCRGCSCCGGGSCGGAAYTGYAGCATKTSRGTSGCAAAGCGTYKCAWGSCYWSRCCGCGCGGGTCCATCACGATCARCTTGCCRCCRCGYTTGGTGAACTGCTTGAAATAGGTSGCKGCRACSGGRTGGTTYTCAATCGGRTTMSMGCCGATSAYRATSGCCACATCGGCRTTTTCAATMTCRTTGAARGTGGCCGTYACCGCGCCSGAWCCRAYATTYTCRATCAGCGCSGYCACRSWKGAGGCRTGGCACAGCCGSGTGCARTGATCGACGTTGTTGTGMCYRAASCCCTGACGGATCAGTTTCTGGAACAGATAGGCCTCTTCGTTGGTGCATTTGGCCGAGCCAAAACCGGCCACCGCTWCGCCGCCATGGGTGTCACGCAGATGCGCCAAACCGTTGGCGGCCACATCCAGCGCTTCGTCCCAAGTGGCCTCGCGGAAATGGGTCAGCGGGTTGGACGGATCCACATTCAGCCCCTTGGCAGGCGCATCACCGCGGCGGATCAGCGGTTTTGTAATCCGGTGATCGTGGTGGATGTAATCAAAGCCAAAGCGGCCTTTGACGCAGAGCCGCCCCTCGTTGGCAGGGCCATCCAGCCCCTCGACGTATTTCACCTTGCCGTCTTTGATTTTCAGCGAAATCTGGCAGCCAATGCCGCAGAACGGGCAGATGCTGGCAACTTCGCTGTCAAAATCGGCGCTATCGCCACACTCTGCATCATCCAGAACCGTCGCAGGCATCAGCGCCCCCGTCGGGCAGGCCTGCACACATTCGCCGCAGGCCACGCAKGTGCTATCGCCCATCGGATCAGCCATATCAAACACCGGCCAGCAATCATGGCCGCGCCCCGCCATGCCGATCACATCGTTGACCTGCACATCACGGCAGGCCCGARCGCACAGGTTGCACTGGATGCAGGCATCAAGGTTAACGCGCATCGCAACATGGCTGTCATCCAGCAGCGGAATGCGGCTGGTTTCCAGTTTCGGCAGGCGGCTGCTGGACACGTTTTCAAGCGCCGCCATATCCCAGAAATACGAGGATTTATCATGGGCAATGCTCTGTTCCGGCTGATCCGTCACCAGCATTTCGATCACCATCTTGCGGGCAGTTTTGGCACGGGGGGAATCGGTGGTCACCACCATGCCGTCCGTGGGCGTGCGGATGCAGGAGGCGGCCAATGTGCGCTCTCCCTCGATCTCGACCATACAGGCGCGGCAATTGCCGTCAGGTCGGTAGCCTTTGGCGAGTTTATGGCACAGATGCGGGATGATCAAGCCGCGCCCGTTGGCCACTTCCCAGATGCTTTCGCCCTCAACGGCTGTGACCTGTTCGCCGTTCAGCGTGAATGTGACCTGCTCAGCCATCAGGACACCTCGCCGTTGAAATGTTTCATCGTCAGGCGGATCGCGTTCGGGGCCGCCTGCCCCAAGCCGCAGATCGAGGCGTCTGCCATTGCCGTGCAGATTTCCTCGAGCAGCGGTTGATCCCAAACATCTTCCTGCATCAGTTTCACCGCCTTCTCGCAACCGACACGACAGGGCGTGCATTGGCCACAGCTCTCGTCTTCAAAGAACCGCAGCATGTTCAGGGCGGCGGCCCGCGCGCTGTCCTGATCCGACAGAACCACCACGGCGGCAGAGCCAATAAAGCTACCATGCGGCTGCAGCGTGTCAAAATCCAACGGGATATCGTTAATGCTGGCGGGCAGCAGGCCCGAGGATGGACCGCCTGGCTGGTAGGCCTTGAAAAGGTGGCCGTCCAGCATGCCACCGGCGGCAGTGATAATGTCGGTGATGGTGGATCCGGCGGGCAGCAAGTGCACACCGGCATCTTTGATCCGCCCCGAAACCGAATAAGAGCGCAGGCCCTTGCGGCCGTTATGCTCGACGCTGTTCAACACCTGTGGCCCCTCGCGGCAGATGCGCGCGACCCAGTGCAGGGTCTCGACATTGTGCACCAAAGTCGGCTGCCCAAACAGGCCGGCTTCTGCGACAAACGGCGGGCGGTGACGCGGCATGCCGCGCTTGCCCTCGATGCTTTCAATCATCGCGCTTTCTTCGCCGCAGATGTAGGCACCAGCGCCGCGGCGCAGATCAATGAAGCCTTGATCTACAACACCTTCGGCCTCCAGAACACTGATTTCCCTACGAAATATCTCGGTCACGGCAGGGTACTCATCCCGCATGTAGATATAGCAACGCTGCGCCTCGACGGCCCAAGCGGCGATCAACATGCCTTCCAGCATCAGGTGCGGGGTGCGCTCCAGATAGTAGCGATCTATGARGGTGCCGGGTTCGCCCTCGTCGCCATTCACCGCCAGATAGCGCGGGCCCGCATTGCCGCGCACAAAACCCCATTTGGTGCCCGAGGGAAAGCCCGCCCCGCCAAGACCACGCAGACCGGAGGCGAGGATTTTTTCCTGCACATCTTCCCAATTGCCAGTGTCGCGCAGGCGTTTGAGTTCCATGTAGCCACCATCCGCAACGTAAGCTGTGTAATCCTGATAGTCAGGCAGATGCGGATGGGTATCGCCTGCGGCAATCGCGACCTGCACCTTATTGAGCGTGGCGTGATCAATGTGGTTATGGCCCAGTTCCAGCACCGGTGCTGTATCACAACGCCCCATGCAAGGCGCGCGCAAAATCCGGACCTCGCTGGCATCCAGGCCACCCTTTAACGCGGCCATCAGCTGTTGCGCCCCGGCCATTTCGCAAGACAGGCTGTCGCACACGCGAATGGTTAGCGGGGGGGGCGGCCCCTCGCCCTCTTTGACCACGTCGAAATGGGCGTAAAAGCTGGCAACCTCGTAAACCTCGGCCATGCCAAGGCGCATATCCTCGCATAACGCGCGCAGGTGGGCGGCAGACAAATGGCCGTAGGCGTCCTGCAACAGATGCAGGTTCTCGATCAGCAGGTCGCGGGCCATCTGGCCGGGCCCGATCAGCGCACGGACTTCGCTTAAGGAAGTGTCGTCCAGCTGGCGGCCTTTGGGCGTGTGCCGCCCCTTGCCACGTCCCGATTTCCAAACGCCGTTTTGTTCATTTTTGGCCATGTGATCGCCCTACTGCAATTCTTCAATAATAAGTGTCTGCCCTGCGGGGCATCTGTTCAAGAGATAATTACATCATTTTACCACAGGCCCAAAGTGATCCGCGACATTGGTGCATACATTGACGACACGGCGCCAATTTATTTGGGGCGTCGTGCTAACACGCGGCGCCCAAAATAGGTATTTAAGAAAAGAGAAAGGGGATGTTGGCATCTTACCTCAAGGCCGCCTCGATATTACCGCCATCCACCGTCATCACATGCGCTGTGGTGCGTTCCGCCATCGCCAGCGCCACAAAGGCATCGGCCACATGGCGCGCTTCAACCTCGCGGCGGATCAGGTTGCCCGCCATATAGGTGCCCTCGTCAATGCCGCGGGCGCGGGCGCGTTCCTTGATGAAATCATCGTCCAGCAGGCCGGAACGGATGCGGTCGGCGTTAATGCCGTTGACCCGCACCCCGATTGGGCCAAGTTCCAGCGCCAGTTGGCGCAGCAGAAAGAAGGTGGCGGCCTTCGGGATGCCATAAGCGCCAAAACCTTTGCCCGGATTGACCGCCTGTTTGGAGACATTATAGAGCAGTTGGCCACCACGGTTCTGGGTCGCAAACACCTGTGCGGCGGCCTTGGAGAAGGTTTGATGCGCAAAGAAGTTCAGCTCGAAGCTTTTGCGCAGCAGCGCATCATCCAGCCCGATCATTTCACCGGTCCATGCGGCCCCGGCATTTGACACCAGCACATCCAGCCCGCCAAAACGCGCGACACAAGCCTCAACCGCTTTGCCCGCCGCCCCGTCTGCGGTGATGTCCAGCGCGATGCCGTCGTGGTCGGGACCAAGGGCGGCCAAACCTTTGGTCAAGGCCTCCTCGCCCAGATCGACCAGAAAGATGTTGGCACCAAGGTTGGCAAAGGCTTGTGCCGTGGCCAGCCCGATGGCACCACCACCGCCCGTCACCATCACCACGTGCCCCGCAAACCGTGGGTAATTGCGGCTGGGCAGTTTGGCCTGTTCCAGTGACCAGTATTCCATATCAAACAGATCTGCCTCACCTACCGGATAAAAACCGCCACAATCCTCGCCATTGCTCATGGCGGCGATGTTTTGCTCGGCCAGATCGGCGGCGATGCGGGCTATGGCACCGTTTGCACCCATACCGATAATGCCCACACCTTGAATCCACGCCACATCCGGCACCGGATTGAGCTGGGTTTTTCCGCCGCCAACGCGGGCATTGTTACGGGTGTAATAGTCAGTGTAATCAGTGATATAGGCGTCAATAGCCGCGCCAATGGCGTCGGCGCCACCCGCCAAGGTCTTGGCATTCAGCACCAGCGGGTAATTCTTGGTGCGGATCACGTGATCGGGTGTCGCCACCCCGCGCGTTGCCAAATCCTCAATATCGGAACGGGCGAAAAATTCCTGCACGTTGTCGCCTGCCCGCAGGTTCATCACCGGCATCGAGGCATCTCGGTTGCCTAAAAACTGCGCACGCCGCTCGCCCAGAAGCCCGCGCAAAACAGGCATCAGTTCGATGGCTTTTGCCTGCATTGCTGGATCAGCAAACCCCGAGGGTTTCAACACCTTGCCGCTTTTACGCGCAACCCAGCCCTTGACCATGTTCACATGGGTGATCATTAGATCATACGCCGTCTTGGCATCCCCCGCGAAGGTGAAATACCCGTGATTGAGCAGCAGCAGGCCTTCAACATCGGGGTTGGCCTCGTAAACCTCGGCGGCCGCTTTGCCCAAGTCAAAACCGGGCATGTGGAACGGCACCACGCCGACTTTGCCACCAAAGATATCCTGCACCACCTCTGCCGCATTTGGCAGATCCGCAATCGCCAGTATGGCGGTCGCGTGGGTGTGGTTGATAAAGGCGTGCGGCAGATAAGCGTGCAGCAATATTTCAACGGACGGGGTCGGCCCGTTGGCGTCCAGCATATTGCTGCGCACGGTGTTGACCATGTCCGCGTCGCTTAACCCGTCAAGCGCACGCAGGGCCAGCAGTGGTTCCAGCCGCACCGCAGGCATTCCGGCGGCCTCGATGGTGGCCAGATCATGACCGCTGCCCTTGATGTGCAGCACTGGAATGTCCGCGCCGAACAAATCCTTGCGCACCACCTTGCAGGACGTATTGCCACCGCCATGCTGCACCAGCGCCATATCCGCTCCCAGTAGACACGAGGCATAGGCCTGCACCGCGAGCGCCTGATCCGCCGGATCCCCCCCCGCTTCAGCCGTTACTTTTCTCGCTTCTGTATCGTTCCAACGGTTTGCAACCATGACGCACCTATGTAATTAAAATTTGGGTCGGACCACGCGAACGGGCCACTTTTTGACAATTGTCAGCATATGGTGTCAAATATAAAAAAGGAAGCGCAATGGCAACAGTAACACGCAGAAGACCTTCGGGACAAGTTTCCGGCGAAAGCATCGTGATCGAGGCGGCGTGGCTGTATTACCATGACGGGTTGAACCAGACCGATATCGCCACCCAGCTGGGCGTGTCACGGGCCACGGTGGTGAATTACCTGCAAGAGGCCAAGGAGCGCGGATTTATCCGCATCTCGCTGGCGCCCAAGGCCTTCACCACCCATCGTTTGGCGCAGGAGATGCGCGAAAAATTCGGCCTGACGGCGGTCTATGTGGTGCCCGACGGCACCGGCAACGAAGAAGATACCCTGTTGCGGGTGGCCCGTGGCGCGGCCGAGTGGTTGCCCAGCCTACTGCAATCCGGCGACCGTTTGGGGGTGTCGTGGGGGCGCACCGTGTTCGAGGTGGCCGAGGCGATGGCGCAGACCCAGACCGCCGACATTACAGTCTCGCAGCTGGTTGGCTCGATGGCCACACCTTACGGGTTCACGGCTGAAATATGTTCGGCGCATCTGGCGCAACGGCTGGGGGCCAAGGTGATCAACCTGCACGCGCCCGCGGTTCTGTCTGATCCCGATTTGGCGGCACGCCTGCGGGCGGAGCCAATTATACGGGATCAAATAGACGCTTTAAGTCACTGCAACAAAGCGATATTTGCGGCAGGATCAGTGGATCACAGCAGTCACATCGTTGGCAGCGGTGTTGCCAGCCACGCCGATCTGGACTGGTATATCGGTCAAGGTGCCACTGGTGTTTTGTGCGGGCGCTTCATTGATGCGGCGGGCCGTTTCATCCCAGGTGATCTGGACGAAAGGATGATCGGCGTTGAACTGGACAAGCTGCTGGGGCTGGACATGGGCCTGCTGGTGTCTGTGGGCACCGACAAGGTGCGCCCGATGCTGGCGGCGATTGCCGGTGGGTATGTCACCCATGTTGTCACCAGCGTGGATACGGCAAAAGGGATGCTGGAAGCGTGAACCGTTTTCTTTAAAAGAAAACGAACCGGAATTTTCCAAAATTCCGGCTAGCGGATCACCCGGTCAGGAAACAGCGCCGCCAACCCTTCTGGGGATGCCTCGCACACGCCGCGCTCAGTAATCAATCCGGTGATCAGACGGCGCGGGGTCACATCAAAGGCCGGATTGCCGCCGGGGGTGCCATCGGGCGAGATTTGCACCTCGCCAATGCTGCCATCGGCCAGTTTGCCCTGCACATGGGTGACTTCGGTATCAGTGCGCTCTTCGATCGGGATTTCGGCAACCCCGTCCTTGACGGTCCAGTCAATGGTTGGCGAGGGCAGCGCCACATAGAACGGCACCCCGTTGTCATGTRCCGCCAGCGCTTTCAGATAGGTGCCTATCTTGTTGCAGACATCACCATGTGCGGTAGTGCGGTCGGTGCCGACGATGCACAGATCGACTTGGCCGTGCTGCATCAGATGGCCGCCTGCGTTATCGACAATCAGGTGATGCGGGATGTCGTGGCTGATCATTTCCCAGCTGGTCAACAACGCGCCCTGATTGCGCGGGCGGGTTTCATCGACCCAGATGTGGACCGGAATTCCAGCGGCATGCGCATGATACATTGGCGATGTCGCCGTGCCCCAATCCACCGTGGCCAGCCATCCGGCGTTACAGTGGGTCAGGATGTTGATCACCTCGCCAGGTTTTTTCTTGGCGGCAATTTCTTTAATTATTTCAAGGCCGTGCAGGCCGATCTGACGATTACACTCCACGTCCTCGTCCGCTATCACATGCGCCCGTTCTATCGCGGCAGCGGCGCGTTCACTGACAGGCAGTGGTTGTAAAATCGCGTTCATATCGTCCAGCGCCCACCGCAGATTGATCGCTGTCGGGCGGGTTTCGTGCAGGATGTCCCATGTTTGTGCCAGGGACGCGTCGGACGCATCCTTGGCCATCTGCACCGCCACGCCATACGCCGCCGTCGCCCCGATCAGCGGCGCACCCCGCACCCACATATCGCGGATCGCCACCACGAAATCATCGCGCGTGGTCAGGTCGACCACGCGGAACTCATGCGGCAACCAGCGCTGGTCGATGATCTGCACTTGGCGTGTGGCCTGATCAAACCAGATCGAGCGGTAATGTTTGTCGCCTACTTTCATATCCTGTCCTTTTGTCCAATCATCCGCGCCTGCGAAATCACGCTGTCCATATCTGCAAAATTAGCCCTGTTGACCGTCAACGAGCGCCCCAACCGCAAGCCCCTGCCCTCGCAATCGGCCCGCATGCCCTCATCCTCGATCATGTCGTTTTCGGCGATATGGGCGAGGCTCAGGGTGCGGCGGATCATTTCGACTCCGGCAAACCCCAGTGTATCCTTGAAAATGTGGTTCAAGCGTGCGGCCAGCGCCTGTTCGGCGGCCAGATGATCGCCCTGCTCTTTGAGCACTGTGTGTTGATACAGGATGCCGGTGCGCTCGGTGCGCCAAAGCCGCGAAAACTCGTCGCAAAACCCTGACCAGATGTCGCTGACCACGCCCAGTATCCAGKMMKKATWSYYKNTRCKMGMRMCARSCTWTTCMRMATKTYMNCSRMWSRRSRWAAWAKRYYWWGRWAMAGWYSRMCRKSRWCMTGMYSNCKTCAAATCCCATCGGCCCGTAGGTGACGAATTCGGGGTCGATCACCTTGGTTTCGGAATCCGTCACCATGATGCTGCCGGTGTGCAAATCACCATGCAGCATGGTTTCGGCGTTGTTGACAAATTTCGCTTTCATATCCTGGGCAGCGACCTTCAGATCAATATCGGCCCGCAGCCGTGCCACAATGTCATCCAGCCCCGGCGTATGGTGGTTCAGTTCCGCCGCAAAATACGGGTCGGAAAACACCAGATTTTCGGTGATGTCGCACAGCTCGCCATTGCCCGCAAACAGCGCCAGATCGGCCTTTTTGCGCATCGGGTCCATCGACAGATCCGAACCACGGAACATGGTTTGCGCCGTGTATTTGCCCATCACATCGGCCAAACCGTCGTGTTTGACACCCGCCATCAGGGAATGGCGCAGGATGATGTGGGGTTGCAAAAACTCCATCACGATCATCGCTTGCTCTTCATTGAAATGATATATTTCCGGCACGGTTCCGGGGGCACGTTCGGCCTGCCGGATCAGGGCGTGATATTCAAAGAACGCGCGTTTTAATGGCAAGGGCCAACTGTCGCCGACCAGACGCACATAAGGCAGCGCCTGTTTCACAATAACCGCAGCTTTCGGGCTTTTGACAATGAACACAAGGTTCAGGTTGCCGTCCCCCACCTCGTCAGCAACCCACGCTGCTGCATCTGTGCCCAACAACTCTGTAACGGCTTTGACGTTASAYAGCCGCGCAGGAATCGTTTCAACGGTAAGCGGTTCATAGTTGGCGCTTTGATCTGACACGGTGCCCTCCATCAGCATATTGCGTCCGTCATCTGCCTTAATATTCCTTATGTAGTAGTCATTTGTCAATGGTGATTGACATTTGCTATTTTCCCCATAAGATTGCCGCCTATGGGGGGACGATTGGCAATGCCAAAGGCTGCTGTTGAAATTCAGGGACTAACCAAGGCGTTCGGCACCAACTCTGTGCTGCGCGGCATTGATCTTGAATTATACTCTGGCGAAGTCACCGTATTGATGGGCGCGAACGGCGCTGGCAAATCCACCTTGGTCAAGGTGATCTGCGGGGTTCATCCGGCCGACGACGGCACCCTGAAAATGTTTGGTGAGGTGATCCGCCCCGCCACCCCTTACCAAGCGATCCGCGCGGGCATCGTCACCGTGCACCAGAATATCAACGACGGGGTGATCCCCGATCTGGATGTCGCATCAAACCTGATGCTGGACACATTGGCCGAACCCGGCAGCGGGTTTTTCCTGAAACGCCGGGAAATCCGCGCGCAAGCCCGCAAGCTGGCCGCCTCGATGGGCTTGAACGTGGACGTCACCCAACCGGTAAGCGAGTTGGCGCTGGCCGACCGGCAACTGGTGGCGATTGCGCGGGCAATGGCGCATGAGCCTAAACTGATGATTTTGGATGAACCCACATCGTCGCTATCCGCCACCGAGGCCGCCCGCCTGTTCACCCTGCTGGACCGTCTGCGCGATGCGGGCGTGGCGATCCTCTATATCTCGCACCGCACCAGCGACATTCACCGCATTGCCGACCGGATCGTCAGCATGCGCGATGGCGAAATCGTCGGGCGGTTTGACGAGGCACCACTGGATTACGAGGCCGCAGTGAATGCCATGCTGGGCCACAAAATGGTCGATTCCACGCTGGATTTCAAAGAGGCCGGCACACCCGTTCTGGAATTGAAAGACGTGCAAATCCGCGCTGGATCACCGAAAATATCGCTGACCATCAACACGGACGAAGTTGTCGCCATCACCGGCCTTGTCGGGTCGGGCAAATCCGAACTGGCGGCCATTTTATACGGATTGAAGAAACCCGCAGGTGGCACGATAACCCTGATGGGCGCGCCCTATACGCCGAAATCCCCCGGCCACGCAATTAATGCGGGCGTGTTCRKSWKSGCMMAGGATCGCGGCACCAACGGAGTGTTGCAGGACCATAACCTGACCAAAAACATCTCGGTGCCGTTTCTGACGCGGTTTTCCACCCTGTCCTTTGTCAACCGAGGCGCCGAGGCGCGCAGGGCCCGCGAAACGATCAAGGATCTGAACATCATTTGCCAGTCGGAATCTGACGACATCGGCACATTATCAGGCGGCAACCAGCAAAAGGTGGTGATCGGCCGCTGGCTTAGCCAGCCGTCGGATGTGTTGATACTGGACGAGCCGTTTCAGGGCGTCGACATCAAGGCGCGGCGCGATATTGGCACCAAAATCCGCGAAACGGCCAAGGGGCGGGCCACCATTGTGATGGCCTCTGAGATGGACGAGGTGATGGAAATCGCCGACCGGATCATCGTTTTGGCCGACCGCGAAATCGTCGGCGAGCATCGCAACCTCGATCTGGATATCAAACAGGTGGTGGCGCAGGTCGCGGGCCTGAACAACGACAACAAACAAGCAAAACTGGGCGGATAGACGAAAATGCAGGACGACGCGACAGATATCAAAGACATGGCTATCAAAGACATGGCTATCAAAGACATGGCCCCAAAGAAAACCATGGTCGACCATGCCATCCGCTACGGGTTTTTGACCTTGCTGGCCGGTCTGCTGATCTATTTTTCAATTGCCGCCGAGGGTTTTTTTAGCCCCCATAGTGCGGCGTTCATTTTCCAGTCAGTGGCGATCACCGGCATTCTGGCGCTGGGGGTGACGTTCACGCTGGTGGTCGACGGGTTTGATCTGTCCATCGGCTCCACCGCCACATCGGCCTTGATGCTATCGGCCTACGTCATGGTGGTGCYGGAGATGAGTGCGGTTGCGGCGGTCGTTGCCTGTCTGGTGATGGGTGCATTGATCGGGCTGATGAACGGCATTTTGATCGTGAAAATGAAGGTGCCGGACCTGTTGGCCACCTTGGGGATGATGTTCCTGCTGATCGGTTTGCAACGCATTCCGACCGAAGGCCGTTCCATCGCCACCGGCATGAAACTGCCCGGTGGAGAAACCGCAAACGGCACATTCGCCCCTGAATTTCTGTGGCTGGGCCGCAACCGCTTTGATTTCTTTATCGAGAATCTGATCCCCGTGTCGGTGGTCATTCTGGTCATCGTCGCCATCCTGTGCTGGGTGTTTCTGGAACTGACCCGCCATGGCCGCCTGATGTATGCCATCGGCTCGAACCAGCGCGCCGCATCCTTGGCGGGCACCAATGTGAACCGCTATAAAATCATCGCCTATATGATTTCCGGCGTGCTGGCCTCTATTGGCGGCATCTTGCTGGCGGCGCGTTTGGGACGCGGTGATATTGCCTCGGGCAATAACCTGCTGCTGGATTCTGTGGCCGCCGCCCTGATCGGTTTCGCCGTGCTGGGCGCTGCCAAACCAAACGCATTCGGCACTGCCATCGGCGCACTTTTTGTCGGCATCCTGTTACATGGGCTGACCATGATGAACGCGCCCTACTACACCCAGGATTTCGTAAAGGGGGCTGTTCTGGTGATTGCCCTCGTCTTTACCTTCGTGCTGACAGATCGGCGCGGCGGCTCTAACCACTAGAACTGAACCACTAAAGGGAGAACTGACATGAAACTATCTAGACGTATTGTTCTGGGAATGGCTGGCGGGATTGCAGCCCTTGCAACCGGCTTTGCCACACCCATGCTGGCGGCTGACATGCCCGCCCCGTTTGACAACGCATCCGATGTGAAAATCGCGCTGGTGCGTTACCTTTCCACCGGTGACTTTTTCCAGGCCTACCTGTCTGGTGTAGAAGCCCAAGCCAAGGCTATCGGCGTTGATCTGCGCATCTTTGACAGCCGCCAAGACGCCGCCCTTCAGGCAGATATGGTCGATCAGGCCATCGCGCTGGGTGTTGACGGCATCATCGTGCAGCACGGTCTGACCGAATCCATGCAAGAGGCGGTCCAGCGCGCGCTGGACGCAGGCATCAAGGTTGTGGCCTTCGATGTGAACGTCGAAAACCCTGCCGTGCCGCAGATTGAACAATCGGACCGCGATCTGGCCCGTCTGGCGCTGGAACAGGCWATTATCGACAATGGCGACACGTGGAAAGCCGGCTACGTCTATGTGGCCGGTATCGSCCCGCTGGACCGCCGCGATGAAACATGGATCGAGTTCAAGGCCAGATACCCCGGCATTGACGAGGTCGCCATGTTCGGCACGCTCGATAACCCGATTGCCAACTCGGTCGCCAACCAAGCGCGTTCGGTTCTGCAAGCCAACCCCGACATCACCGTGATGTTCGCGCCCTATGACGAGTTCGCCAAAGGCGTGAAAATCGCTGTGGACGAGGCCGGTTTGACCGAGCAGATCAAAATCTACTCGGCTGACGTGTCTACCGCCGATATCGCCGCGATGCGCGAGCCAAACAGCGCCTGGGTCGCAACCGCCGCGACCAACCCCGCAGTTGTGGGTGAAGTCTCGGTGCGTGCACTTGCAATGCTGCTGGCAGGCGAAGACCCCGGCCACAACGTGGTGATCCCGCCAACCCTGATCACCCGAAAAGCGCTGCTGGACGGTGACATCAAAAGCATGGAAGACCTGTCGGCCAAAATGCCCCAGTTCGCCCATGCCGATGTGGCTGTGCCCGCCTGGATGCCTTTGCCGCCTCGCTAGGGTCGACGCAATAGCCACAGGATAGCACAGGATAGCTACTGGCACTTGATAAAAACGGGGGGTGCGGCGTAAATGCCCGCAACCCTCACTACTTTGACTGGACCCGAAATGAATATCAACGATCTGAAATCCCGTTGCAAAGGCATCAGTCTTGGCCTGTTTGCCGCCGACCTTGGCAACCTGCGCCGCGCAGCGCAAAACGTGGCCGAATGGGGCTGCAAAACCTTGCATTTTGATGTGATGGACGGGGTGTTTGTACCGCAGATGGTTGGCGGTCCCGGGTTCGTTGCCGCGATGGACGTTGACATGTTGCGCGATGTGCATCTGATGGTGCAGAAGCCTGCTGATCATATAGAAAACTACCTTAAGGCCGGTGCTGACATGATCACGGTGCATGCGGAATCTGACGGCGCGGCCGAGGCCATTGCAGCCGTAAAAGCCGCAAAAGGCACCGTTTTGGCCGGCCTTGCCCTGATGCCCGGCACAACGCTTGAGGATGCCGCCCCCCTGCTGGCGCTGAACCCCGATATGATTCTTGTGTTGTCGCTGGACCCGCGCGGCACCCCGCCCGACATCACCGCCGCCTGTGCGCGCCTAACGGAACTGCGCTCCCTTGCGCCGGATGCCGTGCTGGCTTTTGACGGCGGCGTCACCAAAGAAACAATTACCGAAATCGCCACCTGCGCCCCCGATATGGTGGTCAGCGGCAGCGCCGTYSTGSGCSCRMRAMWRSSWMAASKKRCYKMWACYGYRMKSSTCAAGGCGCTGGAAATCGCAACCCCATAATCCCCCACATAATCCCAAAGACAGGAAATATCATGGCAGACCTAGACGACATCAAAGACGGCAAAGACTTTGGCCTGAACACCCCGCAAGACAAACAAGGTTTCTTCCTGAAAGGCAGCGCCAACTACGACTGGGGCATCAAGAACAAGATGAGCCGGATTTTTAACCCCGTGTCTGGGCGCACCGTGATGCTGGCCTTTGATCACGGCTATTTTCAGGGCCCGACCAAGGGGCTGGAGCGGATTGATCTGAACATCCTGCCGTTGGTGGAACATGCTGATGTGCTGATGTGCACCCGTGGCATCCTGCGCTCGGTGATCCCGCCGACCGTGACCAAACCGATCGTGATGCGGGCCTCCGGCGGCAACTCAATCCTGTCGGAATTGTCCAATGAAACCATTGCAGTAGACATTGACGACGCGGTGCGCATGGGCGTTTGCGCGATGGCTGCACAGGTCTATATTGGTGCTGAATTCGAGCATAAATCGATCACCAACGTGATTAAACTGATTGATTCAGGCATGAAGGTCGGCATCCCGACGCTGGCGGTGACTGGCGTTGGCAAAGACATGGCACGCGATGCGCGCTACTTTGGTCTGGCGACCCGCATTGCTGCTGAAATCGGCTCTCATTACGTCAAAAGCTACTTCATCGAGGAGGGTTTCGAGAAGGTTGTCGCCGGTTGCCCCGTGCCCATCGTGATCGCTGGTGGTAAGAAACTGCCGGAACTCGACGCACTGGATATGGCGTTCCGCGCCGTGGACCAAGGGGCTGCTGGCGTCGATATGGGCCGCAACATCTTCCAGTCGGATGCACCGATTGCGATGATCAAAGCGGTGGGTAAAGTGGTGCATGAGCTGATGCCCGCAAAACAAGCGTTCGAGATGTATAACGATTTGAAATCCGAAGGCTAAACCCCACGACCAGAACAAAATGAAAGGGCGGCCTTCGGGCGGCCCTTTTTCGTAACTTCCAAGTGGGGTGGATGAAACCTCAAACTCTGCCATCCAAAAGCGCGACTGCACTTCGGACGTTCAGCCCGCCCCGTCGGAGGTGCCACGCACCGTGAGACAAAGAATGTGGCGGACAGACAGGGATTCAGTTAGGGCCTGTGGAAGCCGAGCAGCGCGCCGTAGGGTGCGTGATTTCACGCGCTGTTGCTCAAGGCCCGGCCCTCACTCCTCC
>NVTS01000034.1 GCA_002732995.1 Marinosulfonomonas sp.
GCGGCCGGTTTGGATTTCTTCTGTTCGGCGTTTCGAGAATCGTAAGCTTTAGATCCCAAATACGTTGCAATCAACAAACCAAGTTCAATAATCATGTCCCCTTCATACGGGGTTCGATTGGATAGGCCAACGATAATTCGCGTGTTTGGGGCGGACGCATTGTCACAATTTGGTTAACGCCTCGGACGGGTGGCTCTGGAGGTGTTGCGGGGGGCGCTGAAAACTGCACCGTTTCTATGAATATTGAAGCATAATCAAATGGTTGAGAGAGAATTCACATATCTACCAAACCAGGGTCAGGACTCGTTAAATCCAAAAAAACAACAAAATCAGCGATGCGATTGCGGAGAAGAACGTATGCGCACAGCGGTCACAGCGGTCACAGCGGGTTGATATGCGTCGCCCGTTGCCCGGCAACGCATGTTTACTTGCGTGAGAGAATATCCTTCAGCCTGCCAAACATATTTCCAACCTTATGCCGCTGTTTATACAAGGTTTTATCATAGTTGATCTGGTGCTTCCGGTTCTTTTTGGAGGGAATGCAGGGCATAATGCCCTTTTCTTGCAGCCCGTCCCTGAACCAATCGGCATCATAACCTCGATCCGCCAGAAGATATTTGGCAGCGGGGTACATCCCCTTATTCAGCAGGCTACAAGCCGTGCGATGTGCCTTGAGATGGGGCGCGCCGATTTGCAATTGTCCAGGAGTGTCCAGTGAGGACAACTCTTTGAGTATTCGATCAAATACCCCAACCGGCTCCAGCGTATAAAGCGATTGTAAAGGGTCTTGTGAGGGCCGTATCCGGACGGTGCATCCCGCCATTGAAGCCCATGTTTCAACACGTGAATAATGCCGCCAAGAACGCGGCGATCGTCAACGCGTGACACAGCGTGTGGCACAGCGTGTGATCGTGGAAAGTAGGGTTTTATACGGTCGAGCTGTGTTTCTGAAAGCCAATAGTGATCCGACATGAACAGATCCTCCTGCATCCATTGAATCAGAAACCGGACCTCTTGGGAATCCCCGTATTTAATAGGTCCTGACCCTAGGTTTATGATGTTTCCCCCCACGAGAGATGATCGCCTTGCAAAAGTGCAATATGGCAGGTGATGACACATTGTTATTTTGAAATGTGGGCAGACTGTGATGCTGGCGTAAAATTATTATGCGGGATACGGGTGGTGTTGATTCAATTTAACATTGTGATCGGGTCTAAATGCAGCCACCAATCGCCGATTACAGGATGATGAATTGGCATCCGGCCCTTGGGCTGGTATCGCCTCCTTGACCAGGCATGCGGATATTGTCAAAATCCGGTGTATAAAAACACGGCAGATGAAAACGCAGATAAAAACGCAGATAAAAACAAGGAGCAGACCAGTGGCAGGCCAGACAGCCCCTTTTGCACGCTTTGAATGGATGATTGCGTGGCGATACCTTCGCGCCAAACGCGCCGAGGGTGGCGTCAGCATCATGACATGGATTTCCTTGGTCGGCATTACGCTGGCCGTGGCGGCGCTGATTATCACGCTGGCAGTTCGGGCGGGGTTTCGCGCCGAATTTGTCGATACCATTCTGGGCGCGAATGCCCATGTGACGGTTTATAATTCGATCACCGTCAATGATGCGGGCCAAACCAGTCGCGTGATGGAAGGGTATGAGGACAAGGCCGAAGCGATCCGCGCCATTGCGGGCGTCACCCGCGTTGCCCCGCTGATCAAGGGCCAGGTGATGGCGAATAATCGTTCCGCCAACACCGGTGCCCAAGTGTTCGGCATATCGTTGGCTGATCTGAAAACCATTCCCCGCATTGCCTCGGGTGAAAAAGCGCAAGGTGATATTGAACGCTTCAATGATGGCGTGGCGATTGGCATAGGCATTGCCAATTCTCTGGGCCTTGGCATTGGTGATAAAATCAAACTGATTTCCCCCAATGGCACCAAAACCGCATTCGGCATCAGTCCGCGAGTGAATGTCTATGAGGTGACCTATATCTTCTCGGTTGGGCGTTACGATATCGACGGCATCCGCATCTATATGCCGTTCATCGAGGCGCAGAGCTTTTTCAACCGCGAGGGCGTGGCGGACGAGCTTGAGGTGATGGTCGAGGAGCCGGAGAAGGTTGACGATCTGACGCTGGATTTGCTGCGGGCCGGTGGCGACCGCGCCATCCTGTGGACATGGCGCGATGCGTCGGGGTCGTTTCTGCGCGCACTAACGGTCGAGGATAACGTGATGTTCGTGCTGATGACCGTGCTGGTGCTGATTGCATCGATGAATATCATTTCCGGTCTGGTGATGCTGGTGAAAAACAAGGGGCGCGACATCGGAATTTTGCGCACGATGGGCCTGTCTGAGGGATCGGTTCTGCGGGTGTTTTTCATCTGTGGCGCGATGACCGGGCTGATCGGCACGATATTCGGGGTGATCCTTGGTTGTTTGTTCGCGCTCTACTTTGACCCGATCCTTGCGTTCGTCAGCGGGGCGTCGGGCGGCGAGGTTTGGGATGCCTCGGTGCGTGGCATCTATGTCCTGCCCGCCAAATTACAATTGAACGATGTGCTGTCGGCAGTCGGTCTGTCGCTTGGCCTGTCCTTTATCGTGACCATCTTTCCGGCCCGGCGCGCGGCGCGGATGAACCCTGTCGAGGCGCTGCGCTATGAGTAAACCAATGTTGGAACTACACGGGATCACCAAATCCTATAACCACGGCAAACCCAATGAAATCAACGTGCTGCGCGGTGTTGATCTGACGCTGTCGGCGGGAGAAGTCGTGGCGCTGGTCGCCCCGTCGGGGGCCGGCAAATCAACCCTGCTGCATATCGCGGGGCTGCTGGACACAGCCGATAGCGGCACGGTGCTGATCAACGGGGTGGATATGACCGGTCAATCTGATCGCAAACGCACCAATGTGCGGCGCAACGGGGTTGGGTTTATCTATCAGTTCCACCATTTGCTGCCTGAATTTTCGGCGTTAGAAAACATCGTTCTGCCACAGCTGGCCAACGGGGTTCCGCAAGCGGTGGCTGCGGCCCGCGCCTTGGAATTGCTGGGTAATGTCGGCGTTGCGGAGCGCGCAGACCACCGCCCCGCAGCCCTGTCGGGCGGCGAGCAACAGCGGGTGGCGTTTTGCCGTGCGCTGGCCAATGAACCAAAGGTGCTGCTGGCGGACGAGCCAACAGGCAACCTTGACCCCGCGACCTCGGATCAGGTGTTTGCCGCCCTGATGGCGCTGGCGCGCGACACGGGGCTGTCGGCGTYGATTGCGACGCACAATATGGAGCTGGCGGGTAAAATGGACCGCGTGGTGCGGCTGGAAAACGGCGCGCTGGTTTCTTAGGGCGTCAGCAGATAAGGCAGCAGGCCGGGGATGATGCCGCCGGCCAGCAGGCCAATCAGGGCTGCCATCAGGATTTTCGGCTTGGCGCTGCGCCCGTCCATTCCGGCAGCGCGGCAGATCAGACCGGKGATGGTGGCTATGATGATCGCGATGGGGATGCCGGTTAGGAACATGGGTTTTTTTAGGTGTCAGTCACGCATTCGGGTTTGATGCCAAACGCAAGAACGGGGCAGCCCCCATTGCGCCCAGCATCTAGCYYAYWGMSMRWYWKWYMMMYMMWKGTCRKKKATSMYYSAMRCYWYYTAKWWRYAKCKWSWWTTCCCTCGGTCCCATCTTCTTTGAGGACTTTTCCTAAGCTGCGAAAGAAATTATTGTCGAGAGAGGAGCCGCGCGTGATAATGACCCCAACATCGGTTGCGCCAGCATCATAAAAGGCCGAGAAGGCATATAGGTCTCGGTCGTAGGTTTGGTCTTTGCTGTTCCACTCAAGATCAAGTGCGACTTTTCCATTTACGAAATCAATCCGGTGCCCATCAAGAAAACGCTCCCGAGTATATTCGGAAAGAATATGACCTGTCTTTTTTGCATCCAGAAGCATAACGCGTAAATCTGCTGAAATTCGTGTTTCAACCCAGTCTTTGGAAAACAGCGTGTCAACGTATTTGGCGATTGGCCCTTTGCTCCCTCCAGGAGAGCGGATCATAGTTTTTGAGATGGAAAAACCTTCCAAAGCCTTGCAGATATCTTTGAATTGTTCAGGAAAACTTGTTGTTAAAATTGCAGCAGCATTACGGTAGCTATAGATTTCAAATTTCAAATGGATCGAATCTGAAAAAAGGTGTGAAATTGTTTCGGGAGAATCTGCAATTCGCCCGATTGAAGTTAGATTTTTTGAGCTGCTCATATTATTCGGCTGCTACGCCAGAGTTGTATTTATAAGTATCCCATGTTGGTTTGTAATCATCATCGGCTTGGTTCCCCCAAACGGTCCAGTTTTTGCGCTTTCCACGCCCAAACAATTCAAGGTACGGCCCCCAGCTACAAGATTCTATGATGTCATACTGCTCATCCGGTTTGCGCGAGTGTTCGCGTTTGCGTGTGCCAAATAAATTTACCTGCCTACGCCCCGGTGCCAGAGTGCGCGCATTTTTACCTTTTATTCCAAAAAGTAAAACCTCGGTAACATTTCGGAAGTAAAACCCTACGCCGCGACCATCAGAACCGCCATCTTTTCTGATTTTGTGCCAGATGATGTTTGATTTGTATTCGAAACCCCAAGCCGAAAGAACCTGCAGGCCTTCAGGTAATAAGGCATTGGGAACCCACAGGTAACAATGGGCGCGGTCTTCTAAATGGTCGGCCACAGGAAGTGCGCAAATTTCGTCAAGTTTCATGGTCGGATATCGCGCCAGCCGTTTATGTTCGGGGGCGATCTTTCCTGTTCGGTTTTGGAACCGCCATGGGGGATCTGCCATTAGCGTTGCAAATTTTTGATCCTGAAGAAATTTCTTTAAGTCTTTTGACGCATCGGCAGTCATGGTTGTTCCCCGTTTATTTTCGGCCACTATAGAATAAAACTAAAGCAAAAATCTATTTTATTTAAGCTGATTTGTGAAAGTCTTCCTCCTCAAACATCCAGCTCCTCAACAAACTGTGCGTTCTCCTGAATATACTGGAACCGCATCTCGGGCTTCTTGCCCATCAGACGCTCCACCAAATCCGCCGTATCCCCCGGTTCATCCTCTTCAATCGTCACGCGGATCAGGGTGCGGGTTTCGGGGTTCATCGTGGTGTCTTTCAAATCCTTGGCGTCCATCTCGCCCAGCCCCTTAAACCGCGACACGTCGATCTTGCCTTTGCCGCCGATGCCCTTTTCCATCCACGCGGCTTTTTCGGCCTCGTCAATGCAGTAGACCCGCTTGGCCCCCTGCGTCAGCCGGAACAGCGGCGGGCAGGCCAGATACAGATGCCCCGCGTCAATCATCGGGCGCATCTGGGTGAAGAAGAAGGTCATCAACAACGCCGCAATATGGGCGCCATCGACATCCGCATCGGTCATGATGATGACCTTTTCATAGCGCAGATCGTCGAGGTTAAAGCGTGATCCCAGCCCGACGCCCAAAGCCTGGGACAAATCGCTAATCTCGGCATTGGTGCCGATCTTGCTGGAGGCCGCCCCCAGCACATTCAGGATCTTACCGCGCAGCGGCAGCAGCGCCTGGGTCTTGCGGTTGCGGGCCATTTTGGCCGACCCGCCCGCAGAATCGCCCTCCACGATGAACAGCTCGGTGCCCTCGCGGGAYTTGTTGGAACAATCCGTCAGCTTGCCKGGCAGGCGYAGYTTTTTGGTSGCGGTTTTGCGGGCGGTTTCCTTTTCGGCGCGCCGTTTCAGCCGTTCTTCGGCGCGCAGCACCAGATAATCAAGGATTGCGCCCGCCGATTTAGTGTCGGCGGCCAGCCAGTTGTCAAAATGGTCGCGGACCGAATTTTCGACCATCTTCTGGGCGGATTCATTCGACAGCCGATCCTTGGTCTGGCCAACAAAGGACGGGTTGCTGATGAACACCGACAGCAGCGCACAGCCGCCGGTGGTCAGATCATCGCGGTTAATCGAGGCCGCTTTGCGGTTGCCGACCAATTCGCCGTAAGCGCGGATACCTTTCAGAACGGCGGTCCAGAACCCGCCCTCGTGGGTGCCGCCGTCGCGGGTGGGCACGGTGTTACAATAGCTCTGGATGAACCCGTCGCGTGACGGGGTCCAGTTGATCGCCCATTCCACCGATCCGGCCTCGCCGAACTTTTCGCCAAACTCGACTTTGCCAGCGAATGCGGCGTCGGCGTAGGTGGCGGCGTCCCCCAGAACTTCGCCTAGGTATTCGGCCAGACCACCAGGGTAGTGGAACGAGGCCTCCATCGGGATTTCGCCATCGGCCACGGCAGTTTTCCAGCGGATTTCAACGCCGGAAAACAGGAASGMCTTGGATTGSACCARYTCRTRCAGGCGGGATGGTTTGAATTTCAAATCGCCAAAGATTTCAGGGTCGGGGTGGAAGGTAACAGTGGTGCCGCGCCGGTTRGGGGCCGCCCCGATTTCTTCCAGTTTTCCCAGCGGCAATCCGCGCGAAAACCGTTGTTGGTATAGGATGCGGTTGCGGGCAACCTCGACCACCATGCTGTCAGACAGCGCGTTCACCACCGAAGCGCCAACCCCGTTCAGGCCGCCCGAAGTGGCGTAGCTGTCGCCGGAAAACTTGCCACCGGCGTGCAGGGTGCACAAGATCACCTCGAGCGCGGATTTGTCGGGGAATTTCGGGTGCGGATCGACGGGGATGCCACGGCCATTGTCGCGGATGGTGACGGAATAATCACCGTGCAGCTCGATCTCGATGCGGGTCGCGTGCCCCGCCACGGCCTCATCCATCGAGTTGTCCAGAACCTCGGCCACCAGATGGTGCAAGGCGCGGCTGTCGGTCCCACCGATATACATCCCGGGGCGTTTGCGCACGGGTTCCAGCCCCTCAAGCACTTCGATCGAGGAGGCATCGTATTTTTTCTCGGGGTTCTGGCCCGAAAGAAGGTCGTCTGCGGACATGCTGCTGCTCTTGTTGGTTTTGTTTCGGCTTATACTAATGCAGGTGGGGAAGGCGGGGCAATGGGGGAATGAACATGTTTACGGGGCACGGGCGTTCCGATCTGCCAAATAACGGCTTAACCGGTTCTGATAAACGGGGGAATGCCTGCGGGCTTGCTTGTGCAGGCGGATGAATTCGCGCGCTCGAACAGGGCGGCGCAGCAGTTCGTGCTGGATTTTGGCAAACAGGTTCGCCTGTGTGATGGCTTGGGTGGCAGGGTGGCCGCCAAAGGGCAGGGGGGTGGCAATGATATTTGGATAAAGCCCAGTGATGATTGCTGTATGCTGCGTATCTATCATGTCGGATGGATCATATAATAGTACACCGCGCAGGCCGCGACGGGGGTATTCGGCTAATGTGTCGAGCGCGGGATCAAGGCGCATGGCCTCTTGCAGATAGCGATCATCGAATGGGGCGCGGGCTGGAAAGATGGAACTTTGCGGTGACACCAGAACCACCTGATTTAGGTGTAGGGCACGTGATAACAGCAGCGCACCATAGCCTCCCATTGAAAACCCGAGGGCGGTGATGTGATCAAATTGTTTTGTGAACCGGCTTAATATTTTGCGTAATTTCGGCAGATCAGTGCTGAGATACCAGTCGTTATGTGCCGACTGGATTGTTAGATAAGCCAGGCCGTTTTGTTTGTAAAAACCGGATGGTTTTGGCGGCGGAAACCCACTGCGGTCTTTGCGCCAGATATCAAAACTGACAACCATACGGGGTAGACTGGCATCATAACAGGTGACACGGACGTTTTCGGTTTCAAAGACTTGAGTGTCGTTCACGGGGTATCCTGTATGGTTTTGTCCTTTATATTCGGCCATTCATGTATGGGCCAGACATTTGTTGATTGTGGTTCTCACTCTGCCAGATACGGCTCCAGACTTGCCTTGAAAACCTCGATAAATTCCAGCGTGACCATCGAGATCGGGGTGTGGATGGGCTGTAGCAGGGTCAGGTTGTGGCTGACCTGGGGGCGGAAGGGTTTGATGGTTAATCCACGTCCCTCATAGGCGCGGGCGTCCAGATCGCTGACCACAGAAACGCCGGCACCTTCGGCCACCAACATGCAGGCGGCGTTGAACTGGCGCACTTCGATCAAGGAGGGCAGGGCGACACCGCGCGTGATGAACTGTTCTTCCAGCGTGCGGAAAAACTGGCTGTCGCGCCGCGTGTGGATCATCCGGTCACCGGCCAGATCCTCGGGCCAAACCTCGTCCGCCGTGGACAGGGGGTGATCCGTTGGCAGGATGCAAACCGTGCGCATGTTCACCGGTTTGCTTTCAACAGCAGGATGGCCGGCAAACCCTTCGGTGATGCCAAAATCATATTGCTCGCCGATGATCCATTCCAGAATGCGTTCGGGGCGGTCTGGCTCGATCGTGACGGTAACACCGGGGCGTGATTTCAGAAATTTCGCCACCACGCCGGGCAGATGGCTGGTGGCAAACCCGGGCAGGCAGGCGATGCGCAGATGACCGGCTTTGCGCTCGGTCAGATCTTTGGTCAATTCCTCGATGTGGGAAAGACTGTCGAGCAGGCGATCAACTTCGCCCAGCAGATAGCGTGATTCCTGCGTGGGAATCAGTCGCCCGTCGCGCCGCTGGAACAGCTCGAACCCGACCTCAACGGCGAAATGGGACAAAAGCCGACTGACAGCGGGCTGCGAGATCCCCAGATTTTCAGCCGCGCGGGTTATGTTTCCAGACTTGGAAACCGCCCGAAAGGCCTCCAGTTGCCTTAATCTAATGGCCAAAACATGCTCCTTCGTCTAGGTTTCCCGTCCAAACCATAACATAAAGCTATAACTTGCGTTGCAAAACTTTCAATTGAATTATGTTTCCACCCGTGGTTTGCTGCCCACAGGAAAGGCTGGGGCTGCCGATGGCACCTCTTTGGCCTTTGCTTTGTTCAACAAGGTTTTTGTGATCTGGGAGGTCCAACACTATGAAACACACACTATTAGGGTCCGTCGTTGCAGGCGTGGTTATGTCCTTTGCAACGTCAGCTATGGCGCAAACCGAAATTCAGTGGTGGCACGCGATGGGTGGTGCCAATGGCGAGCGGATTGATAAAATCGCCGCCGATTTCAACGCAACGCAATCCGATTATAAAATCGTTCCCGTCAATAAAGGCAACTACACCGAAACCATGACGGCGGCGATTGCTGCGTTCCGCGCGGGCGAGCAACCGACAATCGTGCAGGTTTTCGAAGTCGGCACAGCCACGATGATGGCCGCCGAAGGCGCGATCTATCCGGTTGAAAAGCTGATGAAAGACACAGGCGAACCGTTTGATAAATCAGACTATTTGCCCGCAGTTATTTCATATTACCAAACACCGGATGGTGAATTGCTGTCGATGCCGTTCAACTCCTCTACTCCGGTTTTGTGGTATAATAAAGACGCGCTGGATGCGGCGGGTGCCGAGGTTCCTTCGACATGGGCAGGCATAAAAACAGCCTCGCAAAAGCTGGTTGATAACGGCATGAAATGCGGGTTTTCATTCGGCTGGCAATCATGGGTAATGATCGAAAACTATTCAGCTTGGCACAATCTGGAAATGGGCACCAAGGAAAACGGGTTCGCCGGATTTGATGCCGAATTCACCATGGCCAACGAGGCGGTGATCAACCGTCTGGACGACATCGCGTCGATGTCCGAGGGCAATCTGTTTGTTTACGGCGGTCGTCGCGGCGACAGCCTGCCGCTGTTCACATCGGGCGAATGCGGCATGTGGATGAACTCCTCGGCTTATTACGGTTCAATCGTCAAGCAGGCTGATTTTGCCTTTGGTCAAACCATGCTGCCGCTGGACGAAGACGTCGCATCAGCACCGCAAAACTCGATCATCGGTGGGGCAACACTATGGGTTCTGCAAGGCAAGTCGGAGGAGGAATACAAAGGGACTGCAAAATTCATGACCTATCTGTCCTCGCCCGAAGTGCAGGCATGGTGGCATCAGGAAACCGGCTATGTTCCGATCACAACCGCCGCATACGAGCTGTCAAAAGAGCAAGGGTTCTACGAGAGCAGCCCGGGCACGGACACAGCAATTTTGCAACTTAGCTTGAACACACCGACCCCCGCATCGCGCGGTATCCGGTTCGGTAACTTTGTTCAGGTGCGGGACGTGATCAACGAGGAGCTGGAAGCACTGTGGGCTGGCGATAAAACCGCCACCGAGGCAATGGCTGCAGCGACCGAGCGTGGCAATACCCTGCTGCGCAAGTTCGAGCGCACAGTTAAGTAGGCACAGCCGATAAAACACAACATGCCGCCCTCCGTGTTACATGCGTTAGGGGCGGCATGAGCCGTTTCATTCCGGAGAGATTTCGTTGCTAAAACGCGTCCATTTCCCATCCTCGGTGCTGCCATACCTGTTGGTTGCCCCGCAGATCATTATCACGCTGGTGTTTTTCATCTGGCCTGCCAGTCAGGCGMTRTATCAGTCSTTRYKGRTSGAGRRYGCCTTYGGSSKKWRTYSKGAATTYGTYTGGTTTGAAAAYTTYGARGTGYTGTTYKCYGACAGCYWGTATCTRGACGTYTTTATCCGCACCGGTTTCTTYTCRATYGCGGTTGCKYTCCTATCRATGTCAATTGCGTTRRTWCTGGCCGGWTTTGCCGACCGSGTYATTCGTGGCGCAATGATTTAYCGYACMTTGCTGATTTGGCCCTATGCGGTGGCCCCCGTGYTKGCGGGYGCGTTGTGGGTGTTTATGTTCAACCCGACACTTGGCATTATTTCTTATGCGCTAGAAGTTATCGGGGTGAACTGGAACCACTACCTGAACGGTAATCAGGCAATGGGGCTGGTGATTATGGCTGCGGCATGGAAGCAGGTCGCCTATAACTTCCTGTYCTATCTGGCCGCCATGCAGTCGATCCCCAAATCAGTGGTCGAGGCCGCAGCGATTGACGGGGCGGGGCCGCTGAAACGGTTCACAACAATCGTCTTCCCGCTGATTTCACCCACCACGTTTTTCCTGATCGTGATTAATGCGGTCTACGCCTTTTTTGATACGTTCGGTATCATTCACGCTGTCACCCAAGGTGGGCCGGCAGGCTCGACCACTATTCTGGTCTACAAGGTTTATAACGACGGGTTTGTCGGGCTGGATCTGGGCGGATCCGCCGCGCAATCGGTTATCCTGATGGCGCTGGTCATCGCAATGACGGTGGTTCAGTTCAAATATGTCGAACGCAAGGTGGAATACTAGAGCATGTCCAGTTTAATTGAATCCCCACGCCATGCGATGCGCAATTGCGATGCAACCGCGGCCTCGGCCTACCTAATGAATGCTGAAATCCGGTGGAACAGGACAGGCCCTAAATGATTGAAAACCGCCCCTTATTGACGTTCCTGACCCATGCGATCCTGTTGTTGGGCGTTGTGATGATCGCCTTCCCGATCTGGATCACCTTCGTTGCCTCGACCCACGATGAAATACGCATGACCCAGGTGCCGCTGCCGCTGTTGCCCGGCGATCAGTTCTTTGTGAATATGAAAGAAGTTCTGTTTGGTGACGGCATGCCGGGATATGCTTCGGTGCCCGTCTGGCGGATGCTGTTGAACAGCCTGATCATGGCCCTGTCCATTGCGTTTGGTAAAATCGCCATCTCGCTGATTTCGGCCTTTGCCATTGTGTATTTCAATTTTCCGTTCCGCATGGCGTTTTTCTGGATGATCTTTATCACCCTGATGTTGCCGGTCGAGGTGCGGATACTGCCGACCTTCGAGGTGGTCGCGTCCTTGGGTATGTTGAATTCCTATGCCGGTCTGTCGATCCCCTTGATTGCATCGGCCACCGCGACGTTCATGTTCCGCCAGGTGTTCCTGACCATTCCCGATGAAATGCTGGAATCTGCCCGCATCGACGGGGCAGGGCCAATGCGGTTTTTCTGGGATATTCTGCTGCCGCTGTCGCGCACCAATATCGCGGCGCTGTTTGTGATCCTGTTTATTTACGGCTGGAACCAATACCTGTGGCCGCTGCTGATCACCACCGATACCAGCATGACCACGATTGTGATGAGCATCAAACAGATGCTGGAATCAGCTGAACAAAGCCCGCAGTGGAACATCATTATGATGACGGCCCTGTTGGCCATGCTGCCGCCTATTCTGGTGGTGGTGTTTATGCAAAAGCTCTTTGTCAAAGGGCTGACGGAAACCGACAAGTAGGACACTTAAGATGGCAAAGATTAAACTGGATAACCTGCTAAAGTCCTACGGCGATGTCGAGGTGTTGCACGGGGTGAATGGCGAGATTAACGACGGTGAATTCGTGGTAATCGTTGGCCCGTCGGGCTGTGGTAAATCCACGCTGCTGCGGATGATTGCCGGACTGGAAACCGTGACAGCCGGCGAAGTTTTTATCGGCGACAAGATGGTGAACACGCTGGAGCCTGCGGATCGCGACATTGCAATGGTGTTCCAGAATTACGCGCTCTATCCGCATATGACGGTCTATGACAACATGGCTTATGGTTTGAAAATTCGCGGCATCGCCAAGGATGAAATCWAGCGCCGCGTGGAAGAGGCCGCCGACATTTTGGAAATCCGCGAATATCTGCCTCGCAAACCCCGTGCGCTGTCAGGTGGGCAACGCCAACGGGTGGCGATGGGCCGCGCGATTGTGCGCGAACCATCAGTATTTTTGTTTGACGAACCACTGTCCAATCTGGACGCGAAATTGCGGGTGCAGATGCGTCTGGAAATTCGTAAATTGCAAAAACGGCTGGGGGTGACCTCGATTTTCGTGACCCATGATCAGGTCGAAGCTATGACGCTGGGTGACCGTTTGATGGTTCTGAATGGCGGTTATGTGGAGCAGTTCGGCAGCCCGATCGAGTTGTATGAGCGCCCCGCCTCGATCTTTGTTGCCGGATTTATCGGCAGCCCCGCAATGAATTYCCTGCCGGTAAAGGCACAGTCGGATAACACGCTTTTGCTTGAGAGTGGCACAACGGTTATGGGTGGYGTCGGCGGCACAGGCGGCACAGGCGGGGGCGACATGACAATGGGTGTGCGCCCCGAACATCTGGCTGCTGATGACGCCGGACCGATCSMRRWRAAKRTTMKWRTNCAGRWACAMTYKSSWRCWARSNAYGKTGRNTNCCAYKKGKWTTTKSWYKKYMMTGACAGCGAAATGGTGGTCAGCCTGCCGGGCACGCAAACCGTTGCTGAAGGGGCCGTTGCGCGGTTTTCCGCCCCCCCCGAGGCGTTGCATTTCTTTGATCAGGCCAGCGGGCAGCGGATCGGCTGATGTCAGGGCGTGATCGCCTGTCGGCGCTGCGGGCGCAACCCGGTGTGATCCGGCTGCACGGCCATCGCGGTGCGCGGGGGGTGATGCCGGAAAACACCATGGCCGGATTTCGCCATGCTCTGGAATGCGGTGTAAATGCTGTGGAATTCGACGTGCAATCTGCCCGCGACGGCGTGCCAGTCGTCACCCACAACCCGCACCTGATGCCGGATATGACGCGCGATTCGGCAGGGCAGTGGCTGGATGTGAAAACGCCGCCGGTCAACAGCATGTCACTGGCGCAGATACAGTCCTATGATATGGGCGGTTTGCAAGAAGGCACAGCCTACGGCGCGCTTTATCCGGATCAGGCGTTTATGACCGGGCAGCGGGTTCCGACGCTGGCGCAGCTGGCCGACTTGATGGCGAACCCTGTGCATGCAGATGTCTGGCTGAACCTCGAGATTAAATCAAACCCTCTGCACCCCGAATACACCCCGCCGATTCCCGCGCTGGTTTCGAGTGTTCTAAAGGTGGTGCAGGCACACGACCTGCTGAAGCGCTGCATTATCCAGAGCTTTGACTGGCGCATATTACGCGAGGTGGCGCTGCAGGCGCCAGACAGCGTGCGCTCGTATCTAAGTGTTCTGCCCGCCACCACAACACCGGCGAATGAAAACATCTATGACGGATCACCCTGGATGGATGGCTATGTGCTGGCCGATTTTGACGGTAGCCTGCCGCATCTGGTTGCGGCGGCAGGCGGGCAGGTCTGGAGCCCGTATTTTGCCGACCTGAACAAGGCGGATCTGGCCGAGGCGCGTGCGCTGGGGCTGATCGTCAATGTCTGGACGGTGAACACCACACAGGATATGGATGCAATGATTGCGCTGGGGGTGGACGGGATTATCACCGACTATCCGGGGCGCGCACAGCGCCGGTTACTGGCCCACGGGATGCATTGGCGCGACAGATAGGATGTGAATGAAATGGATGCCGCCGCTGCCTTTGCCCGGTATGAAACGCTGCGTCCGCGCCTGCCTGCCGCCAAATTTTCCGACACAACGGTGCAGATCGACAGCCTGCTGGACATCGCGGATCAGGCCGATGTTTTCGTGTTTGACGCATACGGCGTGCTGAACGTCGGTGAGGGGCCGATTGCAGGGGCGGCAGCGCGGATTAAGCAGCTGCGCGAGTTTGGCAAACAGGTGTTTGTCCTGAGCAATTCGGCTTCCTACACCCGTGTGGCGATGCAGGAGCGGTTTGCGCGGCTTGGGTATAAATTTCAGCCGGACGAGATCATATCCAGTCGGGACGCCGCACTAGATCATGCGGCGAATTACTCGCAAATCAAGCGATGGGGGGTGATTGCACCCGCCCACCATAAGGCATCGGATCTGCCGTTTGACAGCATCATGCTGGGCGATGATGTGGATGATTACCGCGCGGTGGACGGGTTTTTGTTTCTGTCGGCGGCGCTGTGGACCAACGGGCGGCAAAACCTGTTGGGCCAAGCGCTGCTTGACGCGCCGCGCCGCGTGATCATCGCCAATCCCGATCTGGTCGCCCCGCGCGAATACGGCCTCAGCCTTGATCCAGGGTATTACGGTCACGCCTTGGCGGATGCGACAGGCCGGATGCCGGTGTTTTTGGGCAAACCTTTTGCGCCGGTATTTCAACGCATCGAAACCGCCTTGCCCAAAGCACAGGATCGCGCCCGTATTGTGATGGTCGGGGATACATTGCACACCGATATTCTGGGTGCATCCGCGCGAGGCTGGAAAACAGTATTGGTGACGGATCACGGGCTGTTTGCAGGCAAGGACGTAGCGCCGTTTATAAAAGCATCAGGCATTCGCCCCGATTGGCAGCTGGGTTCTATTTGACCCCATCATTGTTGCATAAATATCCGCGCCGGATTATTC
The DNA here is from genome assembly GCA_002732995.1 of Marinosulfonomonas sp. Taxonomy (GTDB): domain Bacteria; phylum Pseudomonadota; class Alphaproteobacteria; order Rhodobacterales; family Rhodobacteraceae; genus Profundibacter. The sequence continues at coordinate 15,149 of NVTS01000034.1, forward strand.
CCGCGTGCCTGCGAATTTCCCCTGCCATTCCTCGCGTTGCTCGTCACTGATTTTGGCAAACAGCAMCTCGGGCACGGTAAATGTGTGACCGGCGGGCAGGGTTTGCAAGGCGGCGGCCACATCATCAGGCCAGCCATCGTCATCCGTGTTCATCGCGGCCAGCAGGCTGGCGGCGGCATCGGGGATGAAGGGGGCGGACAGCACCGCGTATAGCCGGRTCAGGTTCAGTGACAGGCGGCACGATGCGGCGGCGGCATCGGGGTCGGTTTTGAACAGTGACCAAGGGGCGGCATTTTGCAAATATTCGTTGCCTGCCACCCAGATGGCACGCAGCTCGGACGCGGATTTGCGCACCTCCATGGCGTCCATATGCTTGTTGTAGGTCGCGACCCGATCCGTCAGCGTGGCGATCAGCGCCTTTTCGACCTCGCCATATTCGCCGCCCTCCGGCACCACTTCGCCAAACTTGCTGCGACAGAATTTGGTGACCCGCGAGGCGAAGTTGCCCAGCACATCGGCAAGGTCTTTGTTGACGGAAGCCTGAAAGTTTTCCCAGGTAAATTCGGCATCCGAATTTTCCGGCGCATGCGACAGCAGCCACCAGCGCCAGTAATCGGATGGCAGGATCGACAGCGCCTGATCCATGAACACACCGCGCCCGCGCGAGGTGGAAAACTGGCCACCGTCATAGTTCAGATAGTTAAACGATTTGATGTAATCAACCAGCTTCCAAGGCTCGCCCGAACCCATGATCGTGGCCGGAAACGACAGGGTGTGAAACGGCACATTATCCTTACCCATGAACTGCACATAACGCACATCATCAGCCCCTTTATCGGTGCGCCACCAGCGCTGCCAAGCGGCATCATCCAGCCCGCTCGCCTGCGCCCATTCGGCAGTAGCCCCGATATATTCGATCGGCGCATCAAACCAGACGTAAAAAACTTTGCCGGGCATATCCGGCACCGGCACGCCCCAGTCCAGATCACGGGTGATGCCACGGTCACGAAGACCGTCGCCATCATGCAGCCATTTTTTGGCGATGGATGTGGTCAGGATCGGCCAATCGGTTTTGGAGGATATCCATGTGTCCAGGTCACCGCGCAATTTGGATTGGCGCAGGAACAGGTGCTTGGTTTCACGCACCTCAAGGTCTTTGGAACCGGATATGGTGGAGTAGGGATCAATCAGGTCGGTGGGTGACAGCGGTTTGGTGCATTCATCGCATTGATCACCGCGTGCACCTACGTGGCCGCAGTTGGGGCAGGTGCCTTCAATGTAGCGGTCCGGCAAAAAACGCTTGTCGGTGATGGAATAAACCTGTTTGTCACTGACCTTTTCGATAAATCCGTTTTCAGCCAGCTTAGCTGCAAAATGCTGGGTCAGCCTGTGGTTCTGCGGGCTGGAAGAGCGGCCAAAATAATCAAACGACAGGCGGAAATCAGCGGCGATTTTGGCCTGCACCTCGTGCAGTTCGGCGCAATAGTCAGCCACCGGTTTATCGGCCTTGGCGGCGGCCAATTCGGCAGGTGTGCCATGCTCGTCGGTGGCGCAGATGAACATCACCTCGTGGCCACGGCCACGATTGTAGCGGGCAAACAGATCAGCGGGCAACTGGCTGCCGATCAGGTTGCCCAGATGCTTGATCCCGTTGATATACGGAAGGGCCGAGGTGATGAGGATACGTGTCATTTCAGATGCCTTTGATTGTGTTGTCCCCCTTTAGCGGATGGGGGGGGCAAGGGCTAGGGCGTTTACCTGCGTGAAATCACATGCTAGTCTGTGAATGTATCCTATGACCTTGAACGATTTGTTACGGCGCAATCCCCCTGTATTGACGCGGTCCTTGAGGAATTGGCGAGCGGTCAGGTGCAGGGCGACTGGGTCAACTGGATTTTCCCGCAGCTTGAAGGGCTGGAATTTTCGCAAGGCTCGGAATTCTACACCCTGCGTGACAGGGACGAGGCGGCGGCGTATTTGGCGCACCCCGTGCTTGGGCCGCGCCTGATTGGGTGCACCAAACTGGCGATCCATCATGCGGTGAATAAGGCAGGCAGGTTATTTGATCACCAAGACGATCAGGCGTTCCACGCGTCGATTTCGCTATTTTCGCGGGTTAAAGGTGTCAGCGCGGTTTTCGAGTCCGCAATGTTTGCGTTTTACGGCGGCACGGCAGACCCGCGCACCCTAAAGGAATTGCGCCTTGCGTTTGTCGCCACACTTGAAGACTAGCGTTTGCGCTTGTCGCGTTGGCGGCGAAACAGACGGCCAATCATGAACGAGGTGCGCGGCGCATAGACGTAGGGGGTGCGTTTTTCCACCGTGGGGCGCACACGCATCCGGCTGAGGCCAAAAACCACCAACACCAGATGGCCAATTGCCAGAAAGGCGAACAGGGCGGGCGGGCCATATGCCTGGATCAGGGAGGATGCGATCAACGGGCTGGCGATGGCGCCTATGGCGAAAAAGAACATCAGGGCGGCGGACAGCTCGATGCGTTCCTCGGAGGTGGCGAAATCATGGGCGTGGGCCGCGGCAACCGAAAAGATCGGGAAGGTGGTGAAGCCAAAGAAAACCGCGCCCAGCATCACCATTGTCGTGCCCCCGTCCGAGGTCAGAACCGCAGTGCCGCAGCTAAAGACCGCAGCGAAAGACAGACCAATCAGCACCCAGCGCCGGTCATATTTATCGGCGAGCCAGCCCGCAGGGTATTGCGCCAGCGCGCCGCCCAACACATAAGCCGCCAGAAACAGCGCGATCTGGTTCAGTTGCAGGCCAACCTCTTGGCCATAGATCGGGCCGACCATACGAAAGGCCGCACTGGTCAGACCCGCGACCATCACACCGGCAGCGGCCAGCGGGGAATGTTTGATCGCTATCATCGGGCGCAAACGCGGCGCGGCGGGTGTTTTCGGCGGGCTGGCTTTGGTCAGGGTCAGCGGCAGGATCGATGCGCAACATAGCAGTGCCAGAATGTTGTAGGACACATAGCTGGCGGGCTCCAGCACGCCGATCATCAACTGGGCCGCCATCGAGCCGCCCATATCGACAATCCGGTAACCGCTCATCGCGCGGCCCCGGGTTTCATTGGTGACTTTGGCCTGAAGCCAGCTTTCGATCACCGTGAAACAGCCGGCGATGCACAGACCGGTGGCGATGCGCATGATTGCCCATGCGAGAGGATCAATGATGATCATATGGGCCAACAGGCCAATGGCGCCGGTTGCCGTGAAGGCGGCAAAGGCGCGGGAATGGCCGACGCTGCCCATCAGGCGCGGGGCCCACCAGCAGCCGATCAAAAAGCCAAAGAAATGCGCCGATCCAAGGAAGCCGACTTGTGCTGTGGTAAACCCGAGTTTCAGCCCCGAAATCGCATCAAGCGGCGCCACGCCGCCCGACGACATCTGCAACAGGATGACAGACAAAAACAGGGCGGCAAAGGAAATCAGCAGGCGCATGGAATAGGGTTCGCGTGTTTGGGTGGGTAAACTATGGTGTGAATTATTTTCGGGGTCTATCCATTTATCGACGTGGCAGGGTCGTTTTTGGTCTTATTCGAGCTGACGAATACGCGCCAGTATCCGCAGATCAATCCGCTCGCCAACCAGATCAGGATACCCCGTTGCGCCAAAGTCGCTGCGGGATATGGTGCCGCTCAACAGGATGCTAAGACGCGAAAGATCGGCAGGATCGCTGCCTTTCAGCCGATAGAACCCTGCCATCAGCGTAAGCGGTTTGGTGACGCCGCGGATGGTCACCATACCATCGATCTTGGCCCCGTTGCCTGAGCGCGACACCTGTGTGCTGATAAACCGAATTTGCGGATGACTGGCGGCATCCAGAACGGATTTACCGCGCAACGCTTCGCTGGCGAAAATAAAACCGCCGCGGGCTTTCTTGACGTTCAGCGCAACCTGAACTGTTGAGTTGGCCAGTTTAGCAAAATCAATTGTCATGTCCGCACTGGCCACAGGTATGGTGCCTTTTGTCGGGTTGCCGTTGAACTGATAGGTGAACCCGACAGTGGATTTGCCGATTTCCAGAACATAGCGCACCGGCTCGGCCGCACAATTGGCCGCCCAGAATGCCATGATCAGGATAAGAAGACCGCGCAAGTTTTCGTCCCTTTATTTGAATAAACCCAGTCTACATCGTAATTTTGCCTGCGCGGCCATTTATTTTGGTGCTTTGTGGTTGCCCTGCCAATTTGTGCAGTTAGGTTGGGCAAAACGTGAAAACAAGGAGATAAAGCATGCGCATGAACGAGTTGGGCCGCACCGGGCTAAAAGTAAGCGAGCTGTGTCTGGGGTCGATGACCTGGGGCACGCAGAACGCCATGGAAGAGGGCCATGCGCAGATCGACATGGCGCTGGACCACGGGGTGAACTTTGTTGATACTGCTGAAATGTATCCGGTCAATCCGGTATCTGCTGAAAATGTCGGCAAGACGGAAAGCATCATTGGCGAATGGTTTGCCCGCACCCCTCGTCGCAAGGACGTGGTGCTGGCCACTAAAATGTCGGGTAAAAACGGCGGCTTTGTGCGGGGTGGTCAGGGGATCACGGCGGCAACGATCACCGAAGGGGTAGAGGGGTCACTAAAGCGGCTGCAAACCGATTATATCGATTTGTATCAACTGCACTGGCCCAATCGTGGATCCTACATGTTTCGCCAGAACTGGGAGTTTGATCCGTCAGGGCAAGACCGCGATGAAACGATTGCCAATATGCACGAGGTTCTGGGGGCATTGGCCAAGATGGTCAAAGCTGGAAAAATCCGCCACGTGGGCCTGTCGAACGAAAGCGCGTGGGGCACAGCGATGTGGCTGCGGGCCAGTGACGAGGGCGCGGGGCCGCGGATGATGTCGATCCAGAACGAATATTCRCTGMTGTGCCGGATGTTTGACACTGATCTTTCGGAATTGTCAGTGAACGAGGATGTCGGCCTGCTGGCGTTTTCGCCCCTTGCGACAGGGCTGTTGACCGGCAAATACAAGCGCGATGTGACGCCTGCGGGATCACGCCGTGCGATCAACGGCTCGCTTGGCGGGCGGGTTACCGACCGCGTGTGGGGTGCGATTGCCACCTATGAGGATATCGCCGCGAGGCACGGATTGAACATCGCGCAAATGGCGCTGGCGTGGTGCCGCACACGGCCGTTCATGACCTCGGCGATTTTCGGGGCGACCAATATGGATCAGCTACAGGTGGCGCTGGGATCGGTCGATGTGGCGTTGTCGGACGAGGTGTTGGGCGAGATCAATGCAGCGCATCAGGCGCATCCGATGCCTTATTGACCATGGGTAAGGTAAGGGGTTTATGCCTGCGGCGCGGAGTTTGAGCCGTCTGGGAAAGGCTCCCGGGGAGCGTTCCAGGCGAAAGCCGGCGGAGCCCATGGAACAAGGATGGGGGGAGGTATGAGGGTGTTAAGAGTGGCGTTTGGCATGGCCGCGTTGGCGGCTTGCACCCCTGTGCTCGAAACGCGGACCTCGTATCGGGATACATCTGTGCCGATCACCTCGGTTGCGCTGTTTGATCCGGCGCAGTTTGCGGGGCATTGGGATGTGATCGCGTCCTATCAGGGTGGCGCTTGCGGGTTGGATGTGGGTGTGGTCACGGCGGGTGTGCTCGATTTGGCCCAGCGCGGTTGTTCTGGCGATGTCAGCCAAAGCGTAGCACAGGTGAGCGGGCCGGGGCGGTATACGCCCAAGGATGGCGTGAACAAAGGTGTTGAGCATTGGGTGATGTGGGTTGATCAAACCTATCGCACTGCCGTTATCGGCACGGTGGGCGGCGAATTTGGCATGATCCTGAATCGTGGCCGCGATATACCTGCGGACAGAATGCAAGCAGCCCGCGAGATACTGGACTGGAACGGGTATGATCTGGTGCGGTTGAAGATGCGGCCATAGGGGGGATTATGAAACGATATATTTTGGCAACGGCACTATTGGCGTCACCGGTATTTGCCGAGGTGCCGCCGTGGGTGGGCATCTGGACCGCAGACCCTGACTGGTGCCAATATGCGGAGCTGATCGGCGGCCATGATCCCGCCCCGATCCGCATCACCCAGACCGAGGTTTCGGGGCTTGAGAACAACTGCTCGATTACCGGTGTGCGCAGCAATGCGCAAAAACAGTATTGGGAATTGACCCTGTCCTGTTCTGGCGAAGGTGAGCAATATCAAGATACAGCTCTGCTGATGCTGGATGGCGACGACACCCTGTGGCGCTGGTTTGGCAGGGGTGATCCATTCAAATTCATCCGTTGCGAGGGCTGAGATGGCGCAAGTCGCAGCGATCATTGGTGGTGGTGTTATCGGCGGAGGCTGGGCCGCGCGGTTCTTGCTGATGGGCTGGGAGGTTCGGGTGTTTGACCCTGATCCAGAAGCAGAGCGCAAAATCGGCGAGGTGCTGGACAATGCGCGGCGCTCCTTGCCGGGGCTTTCCGATGTGATGTTGCCCAAGGAGGGGCGGCTGGTGTTCTGCCAGACGATTTCGCAGGCGGTCGAGGGGTCTATCTGGATTCAGGAGAGCATTCCCGAGCGGCTTGATCTGAAACACAAGGTGTATCAGAAAATCCAGGAACATTGCGACGCGGGGGCGGTGATCGGATCATCCACATCTGGGTTCAAGCCGTCCGAACTACAGGGTTGTGCCACCCGCCCCGAGCAAATCATGGTGACGCACCCGTTCAATCCGGTCTATTTGCTGCCGTTAATCGCGCTGGTCCCATCTGATAAGAACCCACCGGAGCTGATTGATAAGGCCAAAGAAACCCTGACGGGTATTGGCATGTACCCGCTACACGTGCGGGCCGAAATTGACGCCCATATCGCGGACCGGTTCCTTGAGGCGGTGTGGCGCGAGGCGCTTTGGCTGATCAAGGACGGGATCGCCACCACCGAGGAAATCGATGACGCCATCCGCTATGGGTTCGGGTTGCGCTGGGCGCAAATGGGGCTGTTTGAAACCTACCGCATTGCCGGTGGCGAGGCGGGGATGCGCCATTTCATCGAGCAGTTCGGGCCGTGTCTGTCATGGCCGTGGACCAAGCTGATGGATGTGTCGGAATTAACCGATGAGCTGATCGACCAGATCGCGGATCAGTCCGATACGCAATCGGGGATGCATACCATCCGCGAGTTGGAACGCATCCGTGACAACAACCTGGTGACCATCCTGCGCGGGCTAAAGGCGCAAGATTATGGTGCGGGGGCGGTGCTGAATGCGCAAGACGCCCGCCAGCCGGTGGCGGATATCGACATCAGTCAGCCGATCCAGACCGTCGCCCGCGCTGTGCCGCTGGACTGGACGGATTACAACGGCCACATGAACGAGGCCCGTTACTTGCAAGCGTTCGGTGACGCGACCGACCGGTTTATGGAAATCGTCGGTTGTGACGCGGATTACATCGCGTCGGGCGGCAGCTACTTCACCGCCGAAACCCACATTTGCCATCTGGACGAGGTGCGGGCAGGAGCGCGGATACGGGTGGAAACGCAATGCCTGCTGGGCGAGGGCAAGAAGATGCACCTGTTCCATAGGATGTGGGAAGGCGACCGCCTGCTGGCCACGGGGGAACATATGCTGATCCATGTGAGTTTGGAGACACGGAAGGCTTCGGTGCCTGCGGAGAAGATCGCGGTGCGATTGGGCAAAATTGCAGCGGCGCATGGTGGGTTGGGTTGGCCTGAAGGGGCTGGGCGTGCGATTGCGGGTGCGCGCTAAGAGGGGCATCCGTTCCTTGTCAGGGAAGATCGTTCAGAACCCCGATGATGTTATCCACTGGGACAAACCCAAATCCGCCTGATGATGATGAAAACCGGCTATCTAAAGAATTGTCGCGGTGATCACCAAGCAGGAAAATGTGGCCATTTGGAACGGTAAATTCACCTGTGTTATCTAGTGGTAGCATTAGTAAATCTAAAACTATGTAACTTGCGCCATTGGGAAGAGTTTCCTCAAACCGGTTCAGCATACATACGCCACCTACCTTGGGATGATTAGAGCAGAGGGGATACTCCCCCAACACAGCCTTCTTGATCAACCGCGCCACGTGTTTGTCCGACAGCCGATCTCCAAGGGCTTTGCGATCATCGCGGCTGACACGCTGGAACAGCGGGCCAAAGTCGATCTTTGCGTAATGCAGATATTGCTCCAGCGCATATACTGGGCAGGTGGTGTCAGATGACCCGCGGCCTACTTCAACTTCGCGCCAGCCAGTTTTGCCTCGGAACGTCAGGATTAGACCCTGTTTTTCAATGGCGATCCAGCCTTTGCCATCCTCGGTATCATCGCGGGCAAAGTCAAGGCTGACAATCTCGGAGCGGCGCAAACCGCCCGCGTAACCGATCAACAGAATGGCACGATCCCGCATATCGCGCAGGCCAAAATCCAGCGTGTCGATCATATCGAGGATGTCATCGCGCAGGATCGCTTCTTTCTGCACCGGCGGGCGCGCATGTTTGCGTTTGATCCCCGCCAACACAGTGGCGATGTGACGGTCCTTGCGATCAAGGCTAAAGCCGCGCTGCTGGTAGTGCCAGGCAAGACCAGAAAGACGGCGCTCAATGGTTGAGANGGAGAGGGCAGGGGCTCCATTATCCGGTGACGCGCAATTGGCAATATAGAGCCCCAACAGTTCTGGAGAAGGGGGCAGGGGCTCAGCCCCACGTCTTCGGCACCAGCTTGAAAAATGCGCCCAGTCAGTTTTGTAGGCAGCGTTGGTGTTTTCAGCTATGGCGTGGCGCGCATAGTCTTTGGCGGTGTCAACCAACCTGTCCAGGCTTCCGGAGCCGGGAACAGGTAAAGATACAAAGGCGCCCGCTTCATCAGAGCGAGCGCTCTTGTCCTGCTCAGTGGGAGAGGGGGTGACCTTCACCTCTGAGGTCGAATTGTCGTGGTTCTCTGATTGTCGGTTTTGTTTCATCTGTGGATTTTAACTGAATCTCCGGACTTTTGGTATTCAATTATCGGACATAGACTGGAAATGAGATTTTTGTTGGATACTGGAAAAAGCCATGATTTCCTACAAAAGTGTTTTGTTGAGTCCAGTGATTGAGCGCGACACCGTCCACCGATGAAACGCGCGTTTGGGCGACGAGAGCGTCTATTTCAGGCGAATCTGTCGGACTGCCGGAGTTTTTGAGACTGTAGAGCGGGTAGAGTCGTTATTTATGAGACTATCCGGAGGCCGTGCGTTTATCAAGTTATGTCCAATAATTATGAAACTGACAAGAATTGGAAAGAGGCCGAACGCCGCGCGAAGGTGCTGGCGGGTCTACCAGAGCAACTCGAACAGAACGATGTCGAGCTGGCCACGGCGGAACTTGGTATCAGTCGGGCGACATTATTCCGCTGGATGAAGCAGTTTCGGGAAGATGGCCGAACCTCTGCATTGCTGCCCATTCCGAGAGGTCCGAAGCGTGGCATGCAACAGCTGGACCCAGATGTTGAGGCGATCGTATCACGCTTGTTTGAAGGGCTTTATGCGACACGGCGCAAACCGACACGCACGCGGTTCTGGCATGAGGTTGCAGCGGCAATCCGGCCAGCAGGTGTGGCCATACCCAGTCGAACCGTCACACCGCCGCAGATCAGGTCCAGCGTGCCAGACGACGGCAAACGTTCGGGCCTGGTTTCTTCTCGCACAACCAGAGGCG
>NVTS01000035.1 GCA_002732995.1 Marinosulfonomonas sp.
CTTTCTTCTAACGTCTTTGCCAATTGAGCTACTGTTGATTTTTTCTGACCGATAGCAACATAAATACAAATTGTATTTACATGTTTTTGGTTGATCAATGTATCAATAGCGATTGTCGTTTTACCCGTTTCTCTATCACCGATGATCAACTCTCTTTGTCCTCTTCCAATTGGTATCATTGAATCAATTGCTTTGATACCTGTTTGCATAGGTTGGAAGACTGATTTTCTTTGAATGATACCCGATGCTGCCACTTCAATGGGTCTGAATTTTTCAGTCTTAATAGGACCTTTACCATCTAGTGGTTGTCCCAAAGAGTTTACAACTCTACCAATTAAGTCTTCGCCCACTGGTACTTCAACAATACGACCCGTTCTTTTAACSGTRTCKCCTTCTTKSAYGYCACGGTCRKYGCCGAARAKMACAACACCTACGTTGTCAGCCTCCAGATTCAGCGCCATTCCGCGGATACCACCGGGGAATTCGACCATTTCACCGGCCTGGATGTTATCCAGCCCGTAAACCCGTGCAATCCCGTCACCGACGGACAGCACACGGCCGACTTCGGCCATTTCGGCCTCTTTCCCAAAGTTCTTGATCTGGTCCTTAAGGATCGCAGAAATTTCGGCTGCTYGGATGCCCATTATCCGACCTCTTTCATTGCATTTTGAAGATTGCCCAGCTGCGATTTGATCGAGGTGTCGATCATCTTGGAGCCAACTTTAACGATTAAACCGCCGATGAGTGATGCATCGACGGAGGATTTGATTACGATATCTTTGCCTATGCTAACCTTCAGCGTTTTGGCAAGTTTGTCACTCTGTGCTTTGGTCAACGCCTTTGCCGACGTCACTTCGGCAGTCACTTCGCCTTTTTCATCCGCGATCAGTTTACGCAGACTGACGACCAAATGCGGCAGCACAAAAAGACGGCGGTTAGACGCCATCAGGCCCAGCGTGTTTTTCACGATGGGCGAGAGTTTCATTTTGGTTGCAATCGCCGTGATCGCCGCACCTTGCTGGTCGCGGGTATAAATCGGTGAATTGATCAACGCGCCAAAATCAGGGCTATCTGTAAGTGCGGTATCAAGGGCATTCACATCCCCTTCAAGTACTTTCAGTTTTTTGCCCTCAACGGCCAATTCAAAAATCGCCGTCGCATAACGCGCGGCGATGCCAGATGAGATTGAAGCTGGTTCAGACACGTCCACCCTTCCGCTGTCCTGGTCCCTGTAGGTCGCGCTAGATTGCGCAAGGGACGACTGTGGCACATACGAATGCATGCGCCTAATTTCGAGCAGGGTGTAGCAGAGGTGATTTGGTGGGGCAACAGGGGATACGCGCAAAAGGTAGGCTCTTGGCCTAATAAAAACAGGGTTCTCCAAAATTTGCGACATTATGCCGTTGCAAAACATGTGCTGGGGCGGCGATTTCCAGGGGTGATGGGCGAATCTTATTTTAGATTGCAGACATGTGAAGCCTCAAAACTGAGACCACGAAAGCGCCCGCACTTACCAATGCCGACCAATGCCGAACGCAATCTTTCGGGCTGATTATACGCCGTCGGATACCTTTGAGCTTTCCGCTGACCTTTTCGCCAAAACATTGCCCCTGCCCGCCATTGCCCCCCAAACCTTCAAGTTGAGGACGGCTCAGGCCCTGCAAAACAGACCGGCCACCGAGGCCTTGGCCTTGGATTTTTCCGTTCATGGACCCACTGTAAAGATGGTCGAAACAAACCTTTTGAAATTCCGGCACGAAGTCTTCCTCGACCGGCCCCTTTCCATTGCCAGAGCACACGTCAGGGATAAGTTTCTCACTTACTGGAGCGAGATTGACCAAGCCTTCGATGAGGTTGATGGGGATGCCGAGTTCGCTCTCGGTCCCGTATGCCCAGCATGCGAAAAGCCGAACTGCGAACATTTATCCTTTAAGATTATTGATGTTTTACAATAGCTTACAAAACTGAACCAAAGCCCCTTTAGTCAACAGCTTTGGAAAATATCGGGGGGTTAGAGACCCGTTTTCAGCTCGGCGGCCAGACCGGCACTCAATAGCCCAACGCCTATAACCTTTGAAAACAACAAGAAAATTCGGGATGAGCCACAAACGGAGACCGGGTTCTCGGGGGATAGTGGCGGAGGAGCAGGGATTCGAACCCTGGGAGGACTTTCACCCTCGTCGGTTTTCAAGACCGGTGCATTCGACCACTCTGCCACTCCTCCGACATGGGCAGCAATAACGTGGTAATTGTGATTCTAAAAGCACCGAAATGGTGGGGAATTTCGCCGACAACGCCATGTGCCCTTCCCATGAATCAACTGTATCGCTACTATGCCCTAAAAGCGTTGCGAAAAGCGGCGTTGAAATTCGAGCAGTCGAGCCGAAAAACCGGCGAAGAGCGTTGCAGAGACAACGCCGATACAAAGAGGGTAAGGCATGACGCAGACATATTTCGGGGCTTGGGCAAAAATCGGACGGTTGTCCCTTTTGACGAGCGTTGTAATCACCTTGGCAGGGTGTGAAGACGGCAAGACATTCAATCCATTCAAGTCAAAGGACGGCGGCGCTGAAGCGTCCACACCGGCGAACAGCAGTTCAACCCGACTGGTCGAGCGCGATGTTGAATCGCCCGAAGTGTTTCAGGCGACCGATGATGGGCTGTGGGACGGTCGCCCGTCGCTTGGCGGTGTCTGGGTCGCACACCCTGATGTGGCAGACCCCGAGCGGGTGATTATCCGCAACACAACCAACGGCAAGTTCGTTATTGGCGCGTTGTTCCGCCGCGAGCGCGAAAATCCGGGCCCGAAGTTGCAGATATCTTCTGATGCGGCTGATGCGCTTGGCATGTTGGCGGGGCAGCCAGAAAAACTGAACGTAACGGCCCTGCGCCGTGAAGAAGTGGCCGAAGACGCGCCGACGCCAAGCGATCAAACGCTGGACGCTCCGGAAACCATTGATGAAACCACGCTTGATCCGATTGCTTCGGCCGCGGCTGCTATTGATGCCGCGGATGGCACCTCCCCCACAACAAAACCGGCGGCCACCCCGAAACCAGCATCTTCGCTGACCAAACCTTATATCCAGCTGGGTATTTTCAGCGTCAAATCCAACGCCACCAATACGGCTGACAACATGCGCAAAGCCGGCATGGTGCCTCTGGTCAAAGAGCAGGCCAGCAGCGGCAAAACCTTCTGGCGTGTTCTGGTCGGCCCTGCTGGCAACAGCTCGGACAGGGCAGTATTGCTGAAGAAAATCAAATCTCTAGGATTTTCTGACGCCTATTTCGTAACCAACTAGCAACGGAAAAAACCACTGATGAATTTGCGCGCCCTGCCCCTGATTGCCCTTCTGGTCACACTTATGGCCTCTCTGCCCTTGCGGGCCCAATTCGACACGCGGGCAACGGCGGCCTATGTGCTTGACCACACCACGGGCACCGTGTTGTTGACCAAAGACCCCGACTTGCCGCTGCCACCGGCATCGATGTCCAAACTGATGACCTTGAATATGGTGTTCGAGGCGCTGAAAGACGGGCGTTTGCGTCTGGATGATCTATTGCCGGTCTCGCAACACGCGATGGATTATCAGGGCTCGACCATGTTCCTGAACACATCCGACCGCGTGCGGGTCGAGGACTTGATCCGCGGTATTATCGTGCTCTCTGGCAATGATGCGTCGGCGGTTCTGGCGGAAGCCCTGTCAACAGACGGAACCGAGGCCGGATTTGCGCGGATGATGACAGCACGGGCCACGGAATTGGGTATGACCAATTCGCATTTCACCAACTCAAACGGCTGGCCCCAAGCTGGCCACCGGATGAGCGTGCATGATCTGGCCATTCTGGCGGACCGGCTGATCACCGAGTTCCCCACCTTTTACCCGCTGTTCGCCGAAACCGAATTCCTGTTTGATGGCCGCGCCCCGCAAAACAAAAACAACCGCAACCCGTTGTTAAAACTGGGCATTGGCGCGGATGGTCTCAAAACCGGCCACACCTCCGAGGCCGGTTACGGGCTGGTCGGGTCCGCCAAGCAGGGTGATAGGCGGATCGTCTTTGTGATCTCGGGCATGCAAAGCGCCAAGGGCCGCGCTGAGGAGGCAGAGCGCATCATCAACTGGGCCTTCCGCCAATTTGTCGAGAAAAAAGTCGCGTCCGAGGGTAATTTGATCGCCCAAGCCGACGTCTGGATGGGCGACGCAACACGCGTTGGTCTGGTCGCGCCCAAGGATTTACTGCTGCTGCTGCCCGCCCTGAACCAGAACGCACTAGACGCATCGGTCAGTTACCAAGGCCCGATCGAAGCCCCGATTGAAAAGGGTCAGCAGATCGCTGAACTGGTGATTAAACGGGGCGGGATGCCCGACGCCCGCCTGCCGCTTGTGGCGGATCGCACCATACCACGCGGCGGCTTTTTACCGCGCATTCGCACGGCCACCAAAATACTGTTACAGCACGTTGCCGGAGGCGCACAGGACTTGTTGTAATGAGACGCGGAATGTTTATCACATTTGAAGGCATTGATGGCTCGGGGAAATCCTCGCAAGCACAGCTGTTGACTGACACCTTGAAAACGCTAGGCCATGACACCCTGCGCACCCGCGAACCGGGGGGCAGTCAAGGAGCCGAGGAAATCCGCCGCTTGCTGGTTGAAGGCGACCCGGACCGGTGGTCAGCGATGACCGAAATCCTGCTGTTCACCGCCGCACGGCGCGACCATCTGGAAAAAACCATTAAACCCGGGCTGGCGGCTGGTAAAATCGTGGTTTCCGACCGGTTTGCCGATTCAACCCGCGTTTATCAAGGGGCCGCGCGTGCCGATCTGCGCGATGTGGTGGACCAGTTGCACGCCCTGATGATCGGCCGCGAGCCCGACCTGACATTCATCATCGACATGGACCCCGCCGCCGCCCTGACCCGGGGTCTGGCGCGCCAATCGGGCGAAGACCGGTTCGAGGAATTGGGGCTGGAGTTTCAGGAAAAACTACGCACTGGTTTCCTTGCCTTGGCAAAAGATTTCCCTGACCGTTGCCATGTGATCAACGGGGCGCGTGACATGGATGTGATCGCCGCCGGAATCGCACAAATCACAAGCGATTATCTGAAATGAGCACCGACACCGATCTGCCAGAAGCCGACCGCGTCGAGGGTGCGCCGCATCCGCGCGAAACCCATTCCCTGATCGGCCAAGCCAAGCCCGAGTCCGAGTTWCTGACGGCTTATAATTCCGGCCGCCTGCATCATGCGTGGCTGGTCACTGGCCCCCGTGGTGTTGGCAAAGCAACGCTGGCATGGAAATTGGCGCGGTTCCTGTTGGCCGAGCCTGCCGATGACGGGTCTTCGATGTTTGGCAACACCGCGAAACCCACCAGCCTTGAGGTGTCGGGTGACCACCCTGTCACGCATCGTCTATTGGCGCTGTCAGAACCGCGCCTGTTCCTGTTGCGCCGCGCGTGGGACGATAAATTGAAGAAACTGAAATCCGTCATCACCGTGGACGAAGCCCGCAAACTGCGCAACTTCTTTGCCCTGTCCGCCGCCGACGGGGGGCGCCGCGTGGTGATCGTCGATACGGCTGACGAAATGAACCCCAACGCCGCCAACGCCTTGCTGAAACTGCTGGAAGAACCCCCCGAACTGACCACGCTTCTTTTGATCAGCCACCAGCCCTCGCGTCTGTTGCCGACCATCCGGTCGCGGTGCCGCGAATTGCGCTGCAACCCGCTAACGCCCGACGATATGGCCACCGCCCTGGCATCCGCGGGTGCTGCGCCCGCCAACAACCCCACGGCGCTGGCAGCCCTTGCGGGCGGCTCGGTTGGCGAGGCGCTGCGCCTGACCAATCTGGGCGGGCTCGATACCTATCAGGAGATCGTCGCCTTGTTCACCACCTTGCCCCAGTTGGACCGCACCCTCGCCTTGCGTTTGGCCGAAAGCGTGGTCGGCAAAGGCAAAGAGCCGCGTTACGATCTGCTGCTTGGCCTGATGGATATGTTTTTGGCCCGCGTGGCCCGCACCGGTGCCAGCGGTGCGCCGGTGATCGAGGCCGCAAATGGCGAAGCCGCCCTAGTGGACCGCCTTGCCCCGACCCAACTCGCAGGCCGCCAATGGGCCGAATTGCAACAAAGCCTTGGCGCACGCGCGCGTCACGGCAAAGCGGTCAACCTTGACCCTGCCGCGCTCATCCTTGATATGGTTCTAAAGATCGACGCGACCGCCGCAAAGGCAGCGGCATAAAGGGCAAACCCATGACCGACACATCACAAATCCCGCCAAAAATCCCGCCGCAAATTACCGACAGCCATTGCCATCTGGATTTTTCCGATTTCGACGATGACATAACCCAAGTCGTGGAACGCGCCGTGGATGCAGGTGTCACCCGCATGGTCACCATCTGCACCAAGATGCGCGAGCTGGATCAGGTTCGCGCCATCGTTGATGCCCACGCGCCCGTGTTCTTTGCCGCCGGAACCCATCCGATGAATGTAACCAAAGAACCGATGGTCACGATCAAAGAATTGGTGGCACTGGCCGCGCATCCCAAATTTGTCGGCATTGGTGAAACGGGGCTGGATTACCACTATACCGCCGACAGCAAAGACATTCAGCAGTCATCCTTGCGCATCCATATCGAGGCGGCGCGCCAGACCGGATTGCCGCTGATCATCCATGCCCGCGCGGCGGATGACGACATGGCGCGGATATTGGCCGAGGAACATGCAGCGGGGGCATACACATGCGTCATGCACTGTTTTTCCTCCAGCGCGGAACTGGCCAAAGCGGCGCTTGATCTGGGGTTCTACCTGTCAATGTCGGGCATTGCCGCCTTCCCCAAATCGACCGAGCTGCGCGAGATTTTCGCAAGCGCGCCCATTGAGCGCATTCTGGTCGAAACCGACGCGCCCTATCTGGCCCCGCCACCGCATCGGGGCAAGCGTAACGAGCCTGCCTACACCGCCCACACCGCTCGTATCGGGGCCGAAACCTTCGGCATGGACTATGCCGGTTTCGCCCGCCAGACGACGGCAAATTTCGAGCGCCTGTTCACCAAAGCCGCCGCCTATAACGGGGCCGCATAATGGCTGATCTTCGCGCCACCATCCTTGGGTGCGGGTCCAGCGGCGGGGTGCCGCGTATTGGTGGCCTCTGGGGCGATTGCGACCCTGAAAACCCGCGCAACCGCCGTTTGCGCTGCTCCATGCTACTGGAGCAGGTCAGCGATGCTGGCACCACCCGCGTGCTGATCGACACCTCGCCCGACATGCGCCAACAACTGTTGGCAACGGACGTGGATAAGGTGGATGCCGTGGTCTACACCCATTCCCACGCCGACCATGTGCATGGGCTGGATGATCTGCGGATGATCGTGTTCAACACCAAACAACGGATGCCGGTCTGGGCCGATATGCCGACCCAGAACGATCTGTATGCGCGGTTTCGCTATGCGTTTATCACGCCCGACGGATCAGATTATCCGCCGATCTGCGACATGCACACGATCGAGGGCGATGTGGTGATTTCGGGGGCGGGCGGCGACATTACCCTGACGCCCCTGCCTGTGCAGCACGGCCAGATCAAGGCGCTGGGGTTTCGCATCGGTGGTCTTGCCTACCTTCCCGATGTGTCCGAAATTCCCGACACCACTTGGGGTATGCTAAATGATCTGGACATCTGGGTGCTGGACGCTCTGCGTCGCAAACCGCACCCCAGCCACGTGCATCTGGAACGCTCGCTGGAATGGATCAAACGCGCCGCCCCCAAAGCTGCGGTGCTGACCAACATGCATATTGATCTGGATTATGCGACGGTTGAGGCTGAAACCCCCGATCACATCACCCCCGCCTATGACGGGATACAGTTGACCGTGGGCAAATAATCAGGCGTTATGGGCGCATTCATTTAGAAGGTCTGATTGATGGATGATGCTGTCGCTGCAATATTGGGTCTCGCCTTTATCGCGTTCATCGTATGGATTGTATGGCTAATCTATGCTCTCGTTTGGCAGATGGCGCAAGACCGTGGACATAACCCTTGGGGCTGGCTGTTTATTTCTCTTTTTATGTCACCGTTTGGTGCAATATTTACGATGTGGTTGTTTTTCCCAATTGATAAATTCCACAAGTAGGAGCCTTTCATGCGCCTCTTCAGTCCTTTGATCATCGCACTCCTTGCCGCCCCCCCCGCACAGGCCACCCCGCCACAGGTGGTATCGGTTGATGAAACCCTGATCTCCGTCGGTGGTCCGGGCGATTTTATATTCGTGCTGCGCGAATTAAACGACAACATCGGCAGCTATTCACGCCTGCAAACCGATACAGTTTTGATTGCCCGTAGCAAAGAAACCAATCGCTATGTGTATCTTTGGCCGATCAGTCGCACCTTGGACAACGGGCCGGATCATGTTGAAAACGACACCGTAATGGCTCCTGTTTCCATGTTCATCACCCTGCAAGCCCTGCCCTGATCATGCAAGCGCTGCTCGACGTTATCGCGCCGGTCTTCTTGGTGATCGGCCTTGGCTACCTCGCGGTTTGGCGGGGCTGGATCAATGATGCGGGCATTGATGGTCTGATGAAGTTCGCGCAGAATTTCGCCATCCCGCYGTTGCTGTTTCATGCGATTTCAACGCTTGATCTGGGGCAAAACTTTGATGTCGCCATGCTGTTCAGCTTTTATTCCGGTGCGAGCGCGGGGTTTGTTGCGGGGCTGTTGGGGGCGCGGTTTATATTCAAACGCCCGTGGGAGGACAGTGTCGCGATCGGCTTTATCGGGTTGTTTTCCAACTCGCTGCTGCTGGGGCTCGCCATCACCGAGCGCGCTTACGGTGCCGACGCACTGGCCGCCAATTATATGATCATCGCCCTGCACGCGCCGTTTTGYTWYGGGYTGGGCATYACMGTSATGGAGRTKRYSCGCAAYMMYGGKMAWRGCKCSSKCRMWWYMGCCRRGKCYGTGCTGYSGGCRATGTTCARRAAYGYAYTGRTSRTSGGYATTATGTTCGGCTTTGCTGTAAACCTGACGGGCACCCCGATCCCCGATGTCGTCACCGATGCGCTGGAGCTGATCACCCGCGCCGCCCTACCGGCTGCCCTGTTTGGCATGGGCGGGGTGCTGTATCGCTACCGTCCCGAAGGCGACATGCGCATCATCCTTTACATCAGCGCCGTGTCACTGATCCTGCACCCGACCATCGTCTGGTTCATGGGCAGCGCATTTTCCCTGCCCCAAGGCTCGTTTCGTTCGGCAGTTCTGACCTCGGCTATGGCACCGGGTATTAACGCCTATATTTTCGCCAACATGTACGGGGTGGCGCGCCGGGTGGCGGCCTCGGCGGTGTTGCTGTCCACAGCTGCGACAATATTTACCGCATGGGTTTGGCTTGGTTTGCTTGGGTAATGCGGCAAACTCCGTTACCTTGCCCCCGCAAACAGAAACAAGGAAGCGCGATAATGAGCTNGATAAAAACCATCCCCTATGCCGAGGCCACCGGTAAACTGAAGAGGCTATATGACCGCGTCAAAGGGGCAGATGATAATGTGGACAACATCATGATGTCCCATTCCTTGCGCCCGCACACGATGGAAGGGCACATGGCGATTTACAAATATGTGCTGCACCACAGCGGCAATACCACGCCGAAATGGTTTCTGGAGTTGATCGGGGTCTGGGTTTCGGCCTTGAATGAATGCGAATACTGCATTGAACATCATTTTGCCGGCATGAAACGTCTGCTGGAGGATGATGCCCGCGCCGATGAAATATACGAGGCGATTAAGGATGGCGATGTCGATGTCGCCCCGCTGTCGGATGCGCAGAAAATGGCGCTGGGATATGCAGCGATGCTGACCCTGACCCCGTCTGGTGTGAGCGAGGATATCATCAATGCGCTGCGCAGTGTTGGGTTTGGCGATGGGGAAATCCTCGAGATTAATCAGGTCACAGCCTATTTCAACTATGCCAACCGCACGGTGCTTGGGCTGGGGTGTAATACCGACGGCGATGTGATCRGGTACCACCACACCCAAATTCAACGCATCCGCTGATCGTCAATCCGGCCCGTCGCAGAAAAGGAGACCTAAATGAAGCCTAGACCAAATGAGTTAATCAGAGCCGTCATATATTGTCGTGTATCTTCCAGATCGCAAGACCTGGAAGGCCACGGGCTTGAAAGCCAAGAAACCCGCTGTCGTGAATATGCCCGCGCCAAGGGTTCTTTGTCGCGGCAACGTTTCCTGACACGATAACTGGCGGTGGTGATTTTATGAAATGCCCCGGAATGGTAGCTTTGCTGTCTTACCTCGATGCTCAACCTTCTGAAAACTATGTGGTGACTTTGATGACCTCAAACGCTTTGCACGCGATACCCGCTTCCATCTGGATTTACGTGATGCCTATTACCTCTGCCAAGCCAAGGGCTGTGCCAGCTACGGCAAATCAATCGCCCGCGACAAGCTGGAAGGCGACATCGGCGCTTTGATCAAAACCCTGCAACCCAGCCAAAACCTGTTTGAACTGGTCAAACTCATGTTCCGCGAGGCGTGGACCCAGCGTTTGGCGCAAGTCGAAGACATCG
Organism: Marinosulfonomonas sp.; assembly: GCA_002732995.1. Taxonomy (GTDB): domain Bacteria; phylum Pseudomonadota; class Alphaproteobacteria; order Rhodobacterales; family Rhodobacteraceae; genus Profundibacter. Next base: position 10,574 of record NVTS01000035.1, read on the forward strand.
TTAAATCCGGCAAACGCCAAATCAAAGCCATTAAAAAGCAGGTGGATGCATTGCCGGGGCGTATCATCGACACCACCAACCCAACCGTAATCCGCGCCTATGAAGGCAAAACCAGCAAACTGGAGCGCAGTAAGACCAAGTTACAGGACCAATTAGTGCGTCATAGCGCACCAACCACAGCCACGTTCGAAGAAAAACTAGAACCAGCTCTGCGATTCCTCGCAAACCCTTGGAGACTATGGGAAAGCGGCCAAATCACCCTACGCCGTATGGCGCTGAGACCAGCCTTCACCGACCGCATCACCTACCACCGGAATCAGGGTGTGAGAGTCACCAAAATAGCGTTGCTTTTCAAGGTATTAGGTAGTGCCTTATATAGAGAAAGTAGTAATGGTGCGGTCGGAGAGACTCGAACTCTCACGGGTTTTACCCCACAGCGACCTCAACGCTGCGCGTCTACCATTCCGCCACGACCGCACGTGATCTGGTAAGCAATGCGCCGTATAGCGAAACCGCCATAGGATGTGAAGGGAAAAAGTGCTGCCCGTTCACCCTTTGACAAGCCCCGCCCACAGTGCGACAGACAAGGCTGTTACAACACGCAGGCGCAGGCACAATGGTAGAATGGATCACATCCACCGGACTGACTGATTACGAGTTGGCCGTATCAGAAATGGAGGCCCGCGCGGCGGGCATTGCGGCGGGCACCATGAACGAGGCGAYCTGGCTGGTTGAACACCCGCCGCTGTATACCGCCGGCACCAGCGCCAAAGCGGCCGACCTGACCGATCCTGACCGTTTCCCTGTCTACACCTCCAAACGCGGCGGCCAATATACCTACCACGGGCCGGGCCAGCGGGTGGCCTATGCCATGCTGGATGTCGGTAAACGGGGCCGCGATGTGCGCCAGTTTGTGCGCCAACTAGAAGACTGGGTGATTGGCACGCTGGATCAGTTCAACGTCAAAGGCGAGCGCCGGACGGGTCGCGTTGGCGTCTGGGTTGTCCGCGATGACAAGCCGCTAAATCCGGATGGCACCCCGGTTGAAGATAAAATCGCCGCCATCGGTGTGCGCTTGCGAAAATGGGTCAGCTTTCACGGAATTTCGATCAATGTGGAACCCGATCTGGAACATTACTCTGGCATCATCCCCTGCGGCATCACGGGGCACGGCGTGACCAGTTTGGTTGATCTGGGCCTGCCAGTAACGATGGCTGATGTGGATGTTGCCCTAAAGCACAGCTTTGCGAACATTTTCGGGCAATAACGCGCCAATAGTCGCAGCACGGGCACATCACCTTTTAATTCCCGTATGTTTCTCTATATTCTGCGCAGAACGCGAATCCAAAACCAACGAGGTTACTATGACATCCATACGCACACTTGCCATTCTTGCTGCCCTTGGCACTGCAACCCCTGCTTTGGCCGAAGGCGACGTCGCCAAAGGCGAAAAGCTGTACAAAAAATGCAAAGCCTGCCACATGATCGTCAATGGCGACGAAGTGATTTTCAAAGGCGGCAAAACCGGCCCGAACCTGTATGGTATCATCGGCAGCGCTGCTGGCGCTGTTGAAGGTTTCAGATACGGCAAATCCCTTACCGCCGCTGGCGAAGCCGGTCTGGTCTGGGACGAAGAGCTGCTTGCAAAATATGTGGCCGACCCCAAGGTGTTCCTGCGCGAATATCTGGATGACGACAGCGCAAAAAGCTCGATGAGCTTTCGTTTGAAAAAGGGCGGCGAAGATATGGCCGCCTATTTGGCGAGCGTTTCTCCAGCAATGGAAATGGAAGCCACTGAAGGCGAAGCGACCGAAGCCGAGGCTGAGGCGTCTTACTAGAGCGCATCCAATCTAATTAAAATCATGTATTCACCCGTCAAACCGAGGCAGCGTTTGCAAAAGCAAAGGCGTTCGGGGTGGCGGGTGAATTCAACTGGGCTGGTTTTTCTCCAAACCAAGAATGTGCCTCCTTGGCGATGCGGGGGCGATGCTGGGCTTGATCCAGATCAAAATCCTGCCAGATTGCAAGAACCCTAAATTCCCCGAGAGGGATCACCCTTTTGCGGCATTTTCGCGCCGTTTCACAGGCTATCCACAGGTTTTGTGCAGATAATTGCATGAAACACACCAACATCACCCATCCTGATATTGATCTAGATCAAGTCTCGCCCTAAAAGAGGGGTGGGACAGACTGCGAAAGAACCAACCTTTTGCGGTCTGTTAAAAATAAAAACAGGGAGTATGTTCATGGCGGACGCAGCTATCCACGGCCATGACGGGCACAGCAAAAAGAGTTTCTTTACCCGCTGGTTCATGTCAACAAATCACAAAGACATCGGCATTCTATACCTTTTCACCGCAGGGGCAGTCGGATTTGTCTCGGTTCTGTTCACCGTTTACATGCGGCTGGAGCTTATGGAACCTGGCGTGCAGTACATGTGCCTGGAAGGCGCGCGTTTCATTGCCGATTCTGCCACTAAGTGCACCCCGAACGGGCACCTCTGGAATGTGATGGTCACCTATCACGGCGTTCTGATGATGTTCTTTGTTGTTATCCCCGCCTTGTTCGGCGGCTTTGGCAACTACTTCATGCCGCTGCACATCGGCGCGCCCGATATGGCGTTTCCGCGGATGAACAACCTGTCCTTCTGGATGTATGTTGCCGGTACCTCGCTGGGGGTTGCATCACTGCTTGCCCCGGGTGGTAACGGGCAGATGGGTTCCGGCGTTGGCTGGGTGTTTTACCCGCCGCTCTCGAGCAACGAGACCGGTATTTCGATGGATTTGGCGATCTTTGCGATCCACCTGTCCGGTGTCTCCTCGATCCTTGGCGCCATCAACATAATCACCACGTTTTTGAACATGCGCACACCGGGGATGACCCTGCACAAAGTGCCGCTGTTTGCCTGGTCGATTTTCATCACCGCGTGGCTGATCCTTTTGTCGCTGCCGGTTCTGGCGGGTGGTATCACCATGCTGCTAACGGATCGTAACTTTGGCACGACGTTCTTTGATCCTGCCGGTGGCGGTGATCCGGTGTTGTATCAGCATATCCTGTGGTTCTTTGGTCACCCCGAAGTCTACATGATCATCCTGCCTGGGTTCGGCATCATCAGCCACGTCATTGCGACGTTTTCGCGCAAACCAGTGTTTGGCTATCTGCCAATGGTTTACGCTATGGTCGCCATCGGGGTTTTGGGCTTCGTCGTCTGGGCACACCACATGTATACGGTGGGGATGAGCCTGTCACAGCAAAGCTACTTCATGCTGGCCACCATGGTGATCGCGGTGCCCACGGGCATCAAGATTTTCTCATGGATAGCCACCATGTGGGGCGGATCGGTTTCGTTTGAGACGCCAATGCTGTTTGCCATGGGCTTCTTGTTCCTGTTCACCGTGGGCGGCGTCACCGGCGTTGTTCTTAGCCAACCTGGCCTGGATCGTGCCTATCACGATACCTACTATGTGGTGGCGCACTTCCACTATGTGATGTCGCTGGGGGCAGCATTTGCCATCTTTGCCGGAATGTATTTCTGGATCGGCAAAATGTCGGGCCGCCAATACCCTGAATGGGCCGGCAAACTGCACTTCTGGACGTTCTTCATCGGCACGAACCTTACGTTCTTCCCGCAGCACTTCCTGGGTCGCCAAGGCATGCCGCGTCGCTATATTGACTATCCCGAGGCCTTCGCCTATTGGAACTACCTGTCGTCATGGGGGGCGTTCCTGTCGTTCGCGTCGTTCGTGTTCTTTATCGGCGTCGTGTTCTACACCCTGTTGGCCGGTAAGAAAGTAACGCAAGACAACTACTGGAACGAATATGCCGATACGCTGGAATGGACGTTGCCATCCCCGCCGCCCGAGCACACGTTCGAAATTCTTGCCAAGCAAGAAGAGTGGGACAAGCAGCATAACCATTAGGTTGGCTTGATCCGATTTGAAAACACAGGCGGGGCCTCGGTTACAATGCCGGGGCCCGCTTCAGTAAAAGGCAGATGAATGCTGGTTCTATCGTTCTACACATTGCTCTGGGTCGCTATCCCGTTGATCGGGCTGATCATTGGTGCCCGCCTTGGGCTGGCTGCCAAATGGCGCGCGACCCTGCTGTATAGCGCGGCGACCTTAGCACTCGCTATTATGGCCTACTTTGCACACGACCCATTCACTGTGTTCCGGCTTGCCGCCAACAACGCCTCTCTCGATAGCGATATTACAATGGCCGAAACGCCCAACTACTACAGGGTTTATGCAATCGTATACGGCCTGTCCGGGCTGATCCATATTGGCATCGCTTACATGCGCCCCAGGCTCCCTGTCATAATAACCTCGTCCCAGTTCTGGTTACTGCACATCGGGGCGTTGGTATCAGTCCTGCCGATGAGCTGGATAATCACAAACGATCAGGCTTTTATCGCCCAGGACATGCAGACAGGACCCCCCCCGTTTTGGCACTCTCTGGTCACGCTGGGAAATTCAATGTCCGCGATATCAATCCTGCTGCTTTTTGGCCTGTTGCTATGGGCCTTCTGGGCCAAGCAACGCTTCGCAAGCGGGGACGAATAGGCATGCCCTTCGAGTGGACCCACCCGACCAGCAGCCAAAACCCGCCCCTGCACCAGCTTACCTTGTGGCCCTACCGATCCTTGCCGCGTCGTGATTTCGTGTGGTTTCGTGTGGTTCATTGGTCTGACTGTCGCCCTGATCTGCATTCCGCTTCTGGCGTTGCTTGGCACCAAATACCTGTGGTTCATGCTGCCGTTTCTGGCCGCCGCGGTGGCCGCGATCTGGTATTTCCTTGAGCGCAGCTACAAGGACAGCATGATYCWWGWAMYMYYRRMYMWTTGCCCCGACCACATGGAACTAACCCGCAAGAACCCGCGCGGAAGACCGCAAGATTGGGAGGCAAACCCCTATTGGGTCGAGATCAAAATGCACCCGAAATCCGGCCCCGTTGAAAACTACATCACCCTGCGCGGCAACAACCGCGAGGTAGAAATTGGAGCGTTCCTATCTGCGGACGAGCGCAAGACCTTGCTGACCGAGTTGCAGGGTGTGTTGGCTAAATTGCCAAAATAAGCGATAATGCCCTCATTCATTTACCCGAGGTTTTTATGCGACATGTTTTTTTCAACGATCACCATCTCCGCCACTCTCGCCCTGACTAGCCCCGATGGCTCAGGCCTTTGAAATCAGCTTTGACTGGAAGAGGCTGAAACTCTGCACCACCGGCAACCCTAACATCTCTTAGGGGGGGGGCGAGGCTGAACTCTTGTGCCAAATATCAGAACCATTCCTGCAACTCGAATTCTGGTTTGTGACAAACCGGTTGAGAACATTGATTACATCAATGTGATGCAAAAAGTGCGGGCCGACTATAATATCGGTCTGTACTCACAAGTGTTTTTAATGCTGCGCTTGGCCTTTGGCAAAAACAAGCTTCACCCCGGGGATTATTTTATAAACAGACTCTACCGGCCCTCGCTAACGACACAGGATAAAAAAGAGTTCCTGTCCTACAAAGCGATCCGCACCCTGAACGAGCGCCTGTCCCCAAGAACACTGACCTCCCATGCAAATCTGCTTGGGGACAAGCTGATGTTCGGGCAACTCTTACAGGGCTTTGGCTTTTCCATTCCAGACGCAAAAGCCGTCTATTCCGAATCCTTACGTCTCAATTCAATACCCACCCTGGGATCAGCCGCCGATATTGCGGATTTCATCACCGACAAGAAAACCTGCCGATGTTCGCAAAACCGGTTCACGGCTCCAACGGGCTTGGATGTATTGGCATCGTTTCCAGTTCAACCGACCGCTCCGAGGTGGGTCTGGGGGACGGACGACACGTCAGCGCACGTGATCTGGCCGATGAGATTGTGACCAATTATAGCAAGGGCTACCTGTTTCAGGAACTGCTTGTCCAACCACCGGAAATTTCGGCCATCGTTGGCAAAACAGTTTCCCCTATTCGCATCCTGACTGTTCAGACCGAAAACGGGGTGAAAATCCCGTACGCCGCATGGAAGCAGCCGAAAAAGGGCGATGATGTCGATTTTTGGACATCGCCCGGGGAACGGGGCTATGCTCTGGTTGATCCCGCCTCAGGTATCGTCACCCATTTTCATAAACAGGTTGGCTTGGGTTGCCGCGACGAGGTGAACTCGCTTGCGACCGGCAAGCCACTTGTGGGGTTTCAAATTCCAGAGTGGGAGGGATGCAAATCCTTGGCAATTGCTGCGCACAGTCTTTTCCCTGATCACGGCGTTCTGGGGTGGGACATATGTATAACAACACGCGGCCCGGTCATTAACGAAGTGAACTCAAACCCGTTCCATACCATCTATCAAAAAGCGGCCGGTCGCGGGGTGATGAATCCGGACATCAAGCCACTGCTAAACGAAGCCCTGGACTATGCAGACCGTAAATTAGCGGCGTTGAAGGCGCAAAATAAAACATCCCGTAAATTGACATTGAAACGGCAGGTTTAGCAACCGGATTGCCCTAACCCAGCAAGTCCTTGACCATCGGGCCAACCTTGCCAAAATCCATCCGCCCCATGTATTTGCCTTTCAGCTCGCCCATGACTTTGCCCATATCGCGGATTGATTCTGCGCCGGTCTTGGCAATCGCAGCGTTTACCGCTTCCGAGGTCTCGTCCGCGCTCAACTGCTTGGGCAGGTAATCCTCGATCACCAGGATCTCGGCGCGTTCCTTCTCGGCCAGTTCCAGCCGTGCACCCTCTTCATAGGCCTTAGCACTCTCTTGCCTCTGCTTCACCATTTTTCCAAGGATTCCAAGCACTTCGTCATCCGAAGCGCCTTCGTCACTGCCACCCTTGCCCCGCAACGCAATGTCACGATCCTTGATCGCAGCGTTGATCAGGCGCAAGGTTGATAGCCGTGCGGCTTCCTTGTTGCGCATGGCGTCTTTCATCGCGTCCGTTAGTCGGGTTCGTAAATTCATCCGGTGTCCTCATCCCTTAGGTCCGAAAATATCAAGAGCGCCAGATTACCCTGACAGGCCAGCCATGACAACAGCCCTCGTAATAGCTAAGCTGCTGTTTTTGAACAAGAAGTCAAAAATCCTTTCCGCTTGACCCGAATTGCCCGCCGCCTTAGGTTCCCATGGATTTCAGCCTCCGTTAGATTTCAACCAAGGAGTCGTGCCATGTCTGCCGCCGCACCAAAAACTGCCCCCGTGAAACCCACCGCCTGCCTTGCGCTGGCCGATGGCACATTGTTCTACGGTATCGGGTTTGGCGCCACCGGCGATTGCGAGGCCGAGCTGTGTTTCAACACCGCGATGACCGGTTATCAGGAAATCATGACTGACCCGTCTTATGCGGGCCAGATCGTCACCTTTACCTTCCCCCATATCGGCAACACCGGCGTCACCTCCGAGGACGACGAAAGCGCCGATCCCGTGGCCGAGGGCATCGTGGTTAAATGGGACCCGACCCAGCCGTCAAACTGGCGGGCAACCGGTGATTTGCAGGGCTGGATGGCGGCGCGTGGACGCATCGGCATTGGCGGTCTTGACACCCGCCGCCTGACCCGCGCAATCCGCCAACAAGGGGCACCGCATGTGGCGATTTCGCATGATCCGGATGGCAACTTCGACATCGAAACACTCGTGGCAAAAGCCCGGGCATTTCAAGGGCTTGAGGGAATGGATCTGGCCAAAACCGTGACCTGTGCGCAACCCTACACATGGGATGAAATGCGGTGGGCATGGCCCRWYKGCKRMMYGWWMSRMWMNACAAMRRRWYACWWRRTWGTCGCCATTGATTTTGGTGCCAAACGCAACATTTTGCGCTGCCTTGCTTCGGCAGGTTGCGACGTCACCGTCCTGCCCGCCACCACCACCGCTGACGAGATTCTGGCACTAAATCCGGCGGGTGTTTTCCTGTCCAACGGCCCCGGSGAYCCGGCRGCRACCGGYRRMTAYGCYGTGCCRRWRATCAAARRMATSMTTGCCGCTGACATCCCCGTTTTCGGCATCTGTCTGGGGCACCAAATGCTGGCGCTGGCAGTTGGTGCCAAGACGATCAAAATGAACCACGGCCATCACGGGGCCAACCATCCGGTCAAGGACAAGGAAACCGGCAAGGTCGAAATCACCTCGATGAACCACGGCTTTACCGTGGATGCGCAAACCTTGCCCGACGGGGTGATCGAAACCCATATCTCGCTGTTTGATGGCTCCAATTGCGGCATCCGCCTGCTGGACCGCCCTGTATTTTCAGTGCAATACCATCCCGAAGCCAGCCCCGGCCCACAGGATAGCGCCTATTTATTCGAGCGTTTCGTCACAGCGATCGAGAATAACGCATAAATTCCGACGAAATTAACCACCTGTTAACGATGATTGCCAAGGGTAGAGGCTAACCCTTTTCTTGTGTGATCAAAACTATGCAGCCATCCAAACAACCTGTCATCGTGACCTTCCCGACCCCGCGCACAAAACCGCCCCGCCCCATAGCTGTGCCAAAACAGCCTGCACCACGGATGCCGATTGGCGAGGTTTTGGTGCAATCCGGCGCCCTGACGCAAGACGATTTGCTAAAGGCGCTGGCGCTGCGCAACCGGCAAGAAACCCGGCTGGGCAATATCCTGCTAAACCACGGGATGGTCAGCGAAGCCGATTTGTTTGGTGCGCTTTCCACGCAATTCGGGGCCAATCTGGTTGATCTGCAAGAAACACCGCCCAACCCGCGCCTAAAAGACATGGTTGATCTGGAATTATGCCTGAAAGAAAGTATCGTGCCGTGGCGGCATATTGGCGGGGCATTGGTGATCGCCACATCAAAACCCGACCGGTTTGAGCAACTGCGCAAAAATCTGTCGCCGGAACTGGGCACTGTTTTAATGGCGATTGCGCCAGAATACGACATCCAGAGCGCCTTGATCGAAACCCACAGAGATGCCCTGATTGAACGCGCCGAAACGCGCGTGTCTGATGCTGAAAGTTGCCGCTCGTGGAATCCCGGGCGTATGTTGCGATATACACTGGCGGTGGTTCTGGCGTTCCTTGCTTGCGTTATACTTGCACCGGTTGCCAGTTTTACCGTGCTCTGTGCTTGGGCCATTCTAACGCTGGTGATGAATATGGGACTAAAAATTGCCACCGCCACCAGCCAGATCCGCCCGTATTTGCGCAGCACCTCCGCCAAAACCGCCCTCCCCCCTCGCACCGAAACATTCCGCCTTCCGGTCGTGTCGATCRTGGTTCCGCTATATAAAGAGCGCGAAGTGGCGGCGCATTTGATCCGTCGGCTAAAGCGGCTGAATTATCCGAAAGAACTGCTGGATATTTGTCTGGTGATTGAAGCCGACGATGAAACCACGCGCGAGACCCTGAACCGCGCCCACCTGCCGCTCTGGGTGCGCGTTATCAAGGTGCCAAAGGGCACGGTGCGCACCAAACCCCGCGCGATGAATTTCGCGCTGGATTTTTGCCGTGGCTCGATCATCGGGGTTTATGATGCCGAAGACGCACCACACCCCGACCAGATCCACCAGATCGTGCGCCGGTTCCATGAACGCGGCCCGCAGGTGGCCTGTTTGCAAGGTATTCTGGATTTTTACAATCCGCGCACCAACTGGCTGTCGCGCTGTTTCACCGTTGAATACAACACATGGTTTCGCGTGTTTCTACCAGGGCTGGAGCGTTTAGGCTTTGCTGTTCCTTTGGGCGGCACCACGTTGTTTTTCCGCCGTGTGGCGCTTGAAAAACTGGGCGGGTGGGATGCCCATAACGTGACCGAAGACGCCGATCTGGGCATCCGTCTGGCGCGTCACGGCTACCGCACCGAAATTGTTCACACCGTCACCGAGGAAGAGGCAAACTGTCGCTTTGTGCCATGGATCAAACAGCGCTCACGCTGGTTAAAAGGGTTCGCAATCACATGGGCTGTGCACATGCGTTCCCCACGTAAGTTATTGAAAGAACTCGGCTTCAAGAAATTCATTGGGGTGCAAATCCTGTTTCTCGGCACCCTTTCACAGTTTTTGCTCGCGCCTTTGTTGTGGTCATTCTGGCTGATCCCGCTCGGGGTGGCGCACCCAATGCTCACCGTGGTGAGCGGTAATACATTGATGACCCTTGGCGTCACTTTCATTTTGGCTGAAGTGATCACCATGGCTGTTTCCGCCTTTGCGGTGTCGGACAAAAAACATCGTTTTTTGATCCCGTGGGTGCCGACCATGCACCTCYATTTTCCGATGGGAACACTGGCGGCCTACAAAGCATTTTACGAATTGCTAACCCAGCCGTTTTACTGGGATAAAACCGCCCACGGTGTGTTCGAGCGCACCGAGGAACGTGTAGAAGACGCCCGCGACACGCAGATTGCATCATAGCCCGCCGGAAAATTCCGGCCGCTCGGCATCAAGCACAAGCCGCGTTTCAAACGCTTTGGAGATGTGCTGTTTCAACGCCGCATAGGCTCCATCTCCATCCCGGTTTTCAATCGCCGTGACGATGGCTTCATGCTCGTCCAGTGACCCCTCGCTGCGCCCCTCGACGGTCAGTGATGTGGTGGCCAACAGCGCCATTGTGCGGTGCACAAGGTCCAGCTGCTGCACCAGATAACGGTTGTGCGATGCCAGATGGATTTGCTTGTGGAACCGCCGGTTTGCCAGCGACAGCGCCTCGGGGTCTTGCACCAGTTTACGGTCTTCTCCGATCATCTTGCGCAGCACGCGCACTTCTTCGGGCACAGCATGTTGCGCCGCCAGACGCGCCGCCAACCCTTCCAGTTCGGCCCGCACTGCATAAAGTWCGGACAGCTGGTTATGATCCAGCGCCCCGACAATCAGACTGCGCCCGTCGCGGATTAGCAATGACTGCGTTTCCAGCCGTTGCAGCGCTTCGCGGATCGGGGTGCGTGATACGCCAAACCTCTCGGCCAGTTCGGATTCAACCAATCTGTCGCCGGGTTTATAAACCCCCACATCAATCGCCTCGAGGACCATGCCGTAGGCATCTTTGTTCGGGGTGCGAATCTCGCTCATCACTCGTCTCCAATTACGATATCCACAACCTACGCCTGCCTGCCCCCCTCGATCAACCGGCAATCAAGTTGATCCTGATGCCACATCCCCCTAACTATGGCCGCATGATTGCAAAACAGTTCGCACATGTCCGCCATTGGGTCTTTGATCTGGACAATACACTCTATCATCCCGGCGCCCGTCTGTTTGACCAGATCGAGGTGCGGATGACCGCGTTTGTGATGGACGCGCTGGGGGTGGACAAAGCCGAGGCCGACCATTTGCGCAAGCACTACTGGCACACATACGGCACCACGCTGGCGGGGCTAATGCGCGAACATAATGTCGATCCGGCGCCGTATCTGACCCATGTGCATGAAATCTCGCTGGAGCATCTGGAACAGGACGCCCCGCTGGCCGCGGCCATCCGTGCGCTGCCGGGCCGCAAGATCGTCTATACCAACGGCTCGGCCCCTTATGGCGAACGGGTGATTGCCGCGCGCGGGCTGAACGGGGTGTTTGATGCGGTTTACGGGGTTGAACACGCCGATTTTCACCCGAAGCCCGAACGCCGCGCCTTCGAGGCGGTGTTTGAGACCGATGGGATCAACACCAAAACGGCTGCGATGTTCGAGGATGACACCCGCAATCTGGCCGCCCCGCACGAGATGGGAATGCAATGTGTTCATGTCGCCCCCGAGGCTGCAAAACCCGCGCCGCACATCCATCACCACACCGATGATCTAGCGGTGTTCTTACAAGCGCTTCTTCTTTAGCTTCTTCTTTTTCTAAATACCTGCGCCGCAGGCAAGAAAACTTTTAATGCCTCCGGCGGGGATACTTATTAGAACAGAAATGGGGATCAAAATACCTGATCAAGCGCTGCCGTCAGCCGCGCCACAGAGGCGTCCACATCATACAGCTTATCCAACCCGAACAGGCCCAGACGGAACGATTTGTAATCCGGCCCCTCGTCGCACATCAACGGAACGCCAGCGGCGATCTGCATGCCCAGTGCGGCGAATTTCTTGCCGTTTTGCACGTCGGCGTCCGTGGTATAGCTGACCACCACGCCCGGTGCGCCGAACCCGTCCGCCGCCACCGACTTGATGCCGCGCTCTTTCAGCATGGCGCGTACGCGGTCGCCTTGCTCCCATTGCGCGTCGCGTAATTTGTCAAAGCCGTAGTCGCGGGTTTCCAGCATGGTATCGCGGAACGCCTTTAGTGCATCCGTCGGCATGGTCGCATGATAGGCGTGGCCGCCATTGGTGTAGGCCTCCATAATGGTCAGCCACTTCCCCAGATCAACCGCGAAACTGGTTGAAACCGTGTCTTTCACCCGCGCGTGCGCTGCGTCATTCATCATCACCAAACCAGCCGATGGTTGCGCCGACCAGCCCTTTTGTGGCGCGGAAATCAACACATCAACGCCGATGTCTTTCATATMGACCCACGCGCAACCCGAGGCGATGCAATCCAGCACGAACAAGCCGCCGTATTCATGCACGGCAGCACTGACCGCTTTCAAATAATCGTCCGGCAGGATAATGCCCGACGATGTTTCCACATGCGGCGCGAACACCACGTCTGGTTGCTCCTCGATAATCTTGGCGAGCACATCGGCAATTGGCGGCGGCGCAAAGGGCGCATCCACCGCGTTGCCCACCCGCCGTGCCAGCATCACAGTTTCAGAGGCCGGAATGCTGCCCATCTCGAAGATCTGCGACCAGCGGAATGAAAAGAATCCGTTGCGCACCACGAGCGCCGTTTTACCTGTGGTGAACTGGCGCGCCACAGCCTCCATCGCGTATGTCCCGCCGCCGGGCACGATCACCACATGATCGGCATTGTAGACACCTTGCAATGTCTCGGAAATATCGCGCATCACGCCTTGGAAGGCGGCTGACATGTGGTTTAGCGACCGGTCCGTAAACACCACCGAAAATTCAAGCATACCATCGGGATCAACATCGGGCAGAAGGGCTGACATGGGGGGGCTCCTATAATCATTCGAGGCATTGGTAACGCAGTGCCTCGATTATAGCAAAGCCTTACTATGCCGCACGATTATGATCTACGCCATGGCGCATGCCTTTCAATCACATCAGCCACTTCAAGGGCTTTGTCCGACAAGCTTTTTGGAGTGTTTGAAATGGTCCGGCTTTTCCGAACAGGTTTGCGTCTGAGTTAAAGTGTATCGTGTTTGGTTATCATGCCGCTTTCATCATTTCTTTATCTCCGAAGTATGCCTC
>NVTS01000036.1 GCA_002732995.1 Marinosulfonomonas sp.
TGGTCTAATAAGTCCTTGGAAATTGTCATCGTTGTCATGCTCCTTCGTTGCAGAAGCATGGACCAAATTACTCATACACAGAAGATYAGACACTCTCGTTTAGCCATCACACTACCCTCCCCCAAAGATCATACTCCCCCGCTTCATCCACTTCGACCGTCACAATATCCCCGACCTTAACCCCCGAAAACCCTTCATCAATGAACAGGTTCCCGTCGATCTCGGGCGCGTCAGCCATGGTGCGGCAGGTGGCGGCGTCGGCGTCTACTTCGTCGACGATTACCTGCATCACCTTGCCGACTTTGGCGGCCAGTTTGGCCTCCGAAATGGCTTGGGCTTTGACCATGAACCGGTCCCAGCGTTCCTGTTTAACCTCGTCCGCCACGTGGTCCGGCAGCGCATTCGAGCGCGCGCCCGCGACGTTCTCGTATTGGAAGCAGCCGACGCGATCTAACTGCGCCTCGTCCATCCAGTCGAGCAGGGTTTGGAACTCGGATTCAGTTTCGCCGGGGTAGCCGACGATGAAGGTCGAGCGCAGGGTGATGTCGGGGCAGACCTCGCGCCATGCGGCGATTTCGTCCAGCGTTTTGGCGCCGGTTGCGGGGCGGGCCATGCGGCGGATCACATCGGGGTGGGCGYGCTGGAACGGGATGTCGAGGTAGGGCAGGATTAACCCGTCTGCCATCAGCGGGATCAGGTCGCGCACATGCGGGTAGGGGTAGACGTAGTGCAGCCGCACCCACGCGCCGAGCGAGCCGAGATCACGGGCGAGATCGGTGATGTGGGCGCGGTGGCCTTTGGCTTCGGCATACTTCAGGTCCAGCCCGTAGGCCGAGGTGTCTTGGGAGATCACCAGCAGTTCCTTGACGCCGGCCTCGACCAGCCGTTCGGCCTCGCGCATTACCGCAAAGGCAGGGCGCGAGGCCAGCTTGCCGCGCATATCGGGGATGATGCAGAACTTGCATTTGTGGTTACAGCCCTCGGAGATTTTCAGATAGCTGTAGTGGCGCGGGGTCAGCGAGACGCCCGACGCTGGCAGCAGATCGACGAAGGGGTCGGGGCTGGGGGGCACGGCGGCATGCACTGCGTTGAGCACTTGTTCGTATTGATGCGGGCCGGTGACGGCGAGGATTTGCGGGTGGTGCTTGCGGATGTAATCGGGCTCCGCGCCCAGACATCCGGTGACGATCACGCGACCGTTGGCTTTGAGGGCCTCGCCGATGGCATCCAAGCTTTCGGCTTTGGCTGAGTCCAGAAACCCGCAGGTGTTGACGATCACCGCGTCCGCTCCGGCGTAATCGGGTGAAATGGCGTAGCCCTCGGCGCGCAGACGGGTCAGGATGCGCTCGCTGTCGACCAGCGCTTTGGGGCAGCCGAGGCTGACCATGCCGATGCGGGGCTGGCCGATGCGGGGTTGGCCGCTGCGGGTCGGCTCGGTGATTTTAGCCTTGGGGGCTAGATCTGGGCGCAAGTTTGGCGGGTTCGTCGTCATGTGGATAATCAGCCTGAGAGATACGGGAATTCGTCTAATGCCTGTAATTWGGGCAATTTGGAAGCTATTTGGCCGTATTTAGGGTTAATCGGCAACCTTTTCGTAGATTGCATTAATATCTAGATAAAAGAATTTGACTCAAAGTCATTCATATTCGAATGTTAATGCAATTACATGACGGCCCGCCAAAAGCGTTTCGACTTATCATTGAAACACATTTAGCTGCCTTTCGTTAACGCGAATACGCGAAATGTGTTGCTGTATGATTCAAAGTAAAGCCGAAGCGTTGTAATGAGGCCGCGAATTCTTGGGAGGACTACGAATTGGATAACACGTTTGGACAGACGGCCGCTCGTCTGGGGATGACACTTACGACAGCACTCTTGCTCGCTACGCCTGCCGCCGCGACCAAGGGCATGTTTGCGCTTGGGTTCAGCACCAACCAGCGGGCAATGGGTGGGGCTGGTGTGGCTTATGGATACGAGGCGATGTCGGCGGCGATAAATCCGGCGAATGCGGCGAATGTGGGACGGCAGTTTCAGATGGGGATTGATATCTTCAGCCCGCGTCGTGGATATTCAAATACGGTTGCCAACCCACAGTTACCCCAACCGGGCACATTCGATAGTGGTTCAGAGTATTTCCCAGTGCCAAATATTTCATACAACCTACCGCTGGCCAACGGGAATGTGTTGAATATTTCGGCTTATGGTAACGGCGGGATGAACACCGATTTTTCGAATCCAGTGTTTGGAATCGCTCCCGCCGGTATTGATTTAAGTCAGTTATTTATTTCTGCAACCTATGCAGGGACGTCCGGCAACCTGTCGTGGGGGATTGCCCCTACATTGGCGATCCAAACGTTCAAAGCAGAAGGGCTGGGAAATTTTCTCGTTACAGGCACGGATCGTGACTGGTCCTATGGCGGCGGTCTGCGGGCGGGTATCGTTTATCAAGCCTCACCTACGGTTAGTCTGGGCCTGTCAGGGCAAACAAAAATGTATATGTCAAAATTTGATGAGTGGGCAACTCTGTTCGAGGATGCTGGCAGTTTTGATATCCCGGCCTCTATAACAGCAGGTATCGCATGGAAGGCGCGTCCGAACCTTACCTTGATGATGGATGTGCAGCGGATATTTTATTCTGGGGTTCCGGCGATTTCAAATCCGGCTGGCCCACCCCCGCTCGGCTTACCCGGCGGCCCCGGTTTCGGTTGGGATAATATCAACGTGCTGAAACTTGGTCTGGAATGGAAAGCCAACGACCAGATGACATGGCGCGCGGGCTATGCCTATTCGGAAAACCCGGTTGGACCCGAGGATGTAGTGCTCGGTGTCCTTGCGCCGGGGGTTGTGACCCACCATCTAACGGCAGGTGGAACTTACGCCGTTAGCGACAGTAACTCGATTGATTTTGCTGTCGAATATGCTCCGAAGCAAACAGTTACTGGCGGGTCCGTCGCGATCGACATGAGCCAGATCAGCCTTTCTGTGGGTTGGACGCATAACTTCTAAGTTCACCCAAACCATGATCACATATATAAAGGGGCGCCGTCTGGTGCCCCTTTGCTTTTGGCAACAGCGGCAATTTGCGGTATGGAATTTGCGTGTCCGCGTTGATATACGTCAATTCAATACCCAGATATATGAGGCAATCTTGTGTGCACAGTCGCAGACAGTCGCAGACAGTCGCAGACAGCCGCAGACAGCCCAGTGACAAGGATTTCCGCCATGACTGCTCCTCGTAATTTCGACATTGTCATTATTGGCGCTGGCCCTGCTGGTTTGTCGCTGGCCCGCACCCTGTCGGGTAGTGGTCTGCAAATCGCCATTGTCGAAATGMAGGATGAGGCCACGCTGGCTGATCCACCAGAGGATGGCCGCGATATTGCCCTGACCCATACATCCGAAAAGCTGATGCGCGATCTGGGGATGTGGGCGCATATCCCCGAGGATCAGATCGGCACCATTCGGGATGCCAAGGTGGTGAATGGCAAATCGCCGTTTGCGCTGCATTTCGACAGCACCGGCAGCGGCACCGATTATCTGGGCCGTATCGTGCCAAACCATCTGATCCGGCAATCTGCCTATARGGTGGTCAAGGATCAGGCCAATGTGACCCTGATCTGCGAAAGCGAAGTGACCAGCGTTGAAACCAATAGCACCGAGGGGCGGGTCGGGCTGAAAGATGGCAGCACGTTGACAGCCGCGCTGGTTGTGGCTGCGGACAGCCGTTTTTCCGGCACCCGCCGCAAGATGGGCATCCCTGCAAACAGTCTGGATTTTGGTCGTGTGGTGATTGTCTGCGAGATGGAGCATGAGCTGCCCCATAATGACACCGCGACCGAGTGTTTCCATTATGACCAGACGCTGGCGATCCTGCCGATGTATGGCAATAAATCCAGTGTGGTTGTGACCCTGCCCAGTGCCGAAGCGGATGCGGCGATGAACATGGAGGCTCAGGCCTTTGCCGATGATATTGCGCAGCGCTTTGGTGGCGTGCTGGGGAAAATGACGCTGGTGACCAAGCGCCATCCCTATCCGCTGGTCGGGGTTCTGGCCAAACAGTTCGTCGCCACCCGTTTCGCGCTGGTTGGGGATGCGGCTGTGGGGATGCATCCGGTGACGGCGCACGGGTTTAACCTGGGTCTGAGCGGGGCAAAACTGTTGGCGGACCAGATCGAGGATGCGGCGCGCAACCAGACTGACATTGGCGCGATGGCGGGGCTGAAACGCTACGAGACGGCGCATCGCCGCGTGGTGTTGCCGCTGTATCATGGCACGAATGCGCTGGTGAAGCTGTATACCGATACATCCGTGCCCGCACGGATTCTGCGTGATGCGGCGTTGCGGGTTGGCAGTTTCCTGCCGCCGGTNAAAAAAGCGTATCCTGCGCCAGTTGACCCATATCGAGCGCCACGCCAGATAAGGCTTGAGTGCGGCCGGCTTCGATTCTAGGTGTGGGCGTAGCCCCGATTTATAACACAGGAGATGTGCTGTGCGTCTGATACTCCGGTTTATCCTAGTTTTGTTTGTGCTTGCGGTTGTGACCATTGCCGCGCTGCTGTTTATGCCGGGCGATAAAATTGCCCGCTTTGCCGAGGAGCAGTTTGAAAGTGCCACGGGCCGCAGCATCGAGATTGGTGGCGATGTGCGCACATCGATCTATCCGCTGCTGGGGGTGCGCACCGGGGCGATTACGATCGCCAATGCGCCGTGGTCCGATGCAGGGCCGATGTTGCAGGCCGAAGGCATGAGCATCGGGGTGGACCTGATGGCGCTGTTTCGCGGTGATGTGCGGATCAAGAAGGTCGAAGTGATTGCGCCGAAGATTTTGCTGGAGGTCGCCAAGGACGGGCGGGCCAACTG
Organism: Marinosulfonomonas sp.; assembly: GCA_002732995.1. Classification (GTDB taxonomy): domain Bacteria; phylum Pseudomonadota; class Alphaproteobacteria; order Rhodobacterales; family Rhodobacteraceae; genus Profundibacter. The sequence goes on from NVTS01000036.1 coordinate 4,861, forward strand.
GGAAATGGTGGCAAGCGGCGGTGATGCTGCGGGGGCGGGTGCTGGCAGTGATGCTGGTGGCATCCCCGCGTTCTCATTGGGCCGTGGCCTGATCCGAGACGCCACGCTAACCTATATTGAYCATRCCAGCGGCGAGAMGATTTCMYTRAGTGAAATGGATGCGGAATTACGCCTGCCTAAATTCACCGGTCGTGCCGATATATCCCTGTCGGCACGTCTGAACGGGCAGGCGGTTTCGCTGACCGCCGATGTGGCTGCCTTTGACAGGTTTCTAAGCGGGGCGGTCGGCCAGATGGCCGCCACGGTGCRGGTCGGGGGCAGCGAGATCAGTTTTGACGGCAAGGCGGGCATCAGCCCGCTGTCCGCAGATGGTGATATCAAGGCCGATCTGGCAGATATGGCGGCCCTGTTTGGTGCGATTGACATGGCGGCACCAGACCTGCCCAAAGGCATGGGGCGCACGGCAAATATATCGGGCAGGATGACCTATACCGCCAAAGGCACAGCGCATTTGCGCGGCGGATTGATCAAGCTGGAGCACAATGTGTTTTCTGGTGGGCTCGATCTGTTTTTTGACGGCGAGCGGCCCCGTTTGAAAGCGCGCATCGAGGCGGATGCGCTGGATTTTTCGGTGCTGGCGGCCAGTGTGGATGATACGGGCCAAGACGTTGAGGTGGCCAAAGGGTGGTCAACGGATGTGATCGATACCAGCGTTCTAGCAGCACTTGACGCCGAGGTGACGCTGGTGGCGAATTCGATCAATCTGGGTACGGTCAAGCTGGGGCACTCCAGTGTGGCGGCCAAGCTGGATCGGTCGCGCGTGGTGTTCACGTTGAACGAGGTGCGGACCTATGACGGGGTTATCAAGGGCCAGGTTGTGCTGAACGGGCGTGGTGGTTTGTCAGTGGGCGGCGATTTGAGCGCAAGCGGGCTGGCAATGACGCCGCTGCTGCGTGATCTGGCAGATTACGAGCGGCTGGTGGGTGTGGGCGACATGCGCCTGAAGTTTCTGGGTGTTGGTAATACGATGGACGCGATCATGAACAGCCTGTCCGGGGATGGATCGTTCAAGCTGGGGCAGGGCGAAATACTGGGCCTTGATCTGGTCGGGATGCTGCGCAATCTGGATACGTCCTATCGTGGCGAGGGACAGAAGACCGTGTTTAATTCGATAGGCGCGACGTTCACCATTAAGGACGGGGTTCTGCGCAACGATGATCTGTCGTTCATCGCCCCTTTGGCCAAGGCGCTGGGCGCTGGCGACATTGGCATCGGGACGCAAACCCTGAAGTATCGTGTGAACCCTGTTGTGATGAGCGCCGCCGATGGCTCCGGCGGGATTTCGGTGCCGGTGCTGATCACAGGCACATGGGCCAACCCGAAATTCCGGCCTGATTTGCAGGCGTTGATTGACCAGAATCTGGCCGAGGAAAAAGCGGCACTCGAGGCAAAGGTCGCTGCTGAAAAAGCCGCAGCCGAAGCGCGGTTGCAAGCGGAGAAGGCAGCGCTCGAGGCGCGGTTGGCTGCCGAGAAAGCCAAAGCATTACAGCGGGCGCAAGAGGTGCTGGATGTCGAGATCGAGGAGGGTGAAACCCTTCAGGATGCAGCACGGCGCAAGCTGGAGGACGAGGCCAAACGCAAGTTGCTGAATTTGTTGGGCGCAGAGTAGCGGGGCGTGAATGTCTGGCGGTGAAAACTGCTGGTTTTGGCCTAAATTTCTTGGCGCCGGGGCGTGGGGAATAATAAAAAACCAAATTGTAACAACGGGTTAAGTTTCTCAATTCCTATGCAGAACAGAGCCACTATTCCGGAATAGTGGCTCTGTTTCCAAGGCCTGCGCAACGGCAATATATATGCGGCCTTTCAGCCTATTGCCGCTCGCAACCCGGTGGACTATCTATGGCGTATGTTGCGCCTGATTCACGCCCTTTTCCTGTCCCTTACACTGGCCATAACCAGCTATAGCATGGCCGTGGCGCGCAATCAGAGCCCGGATATCGGCGCCGATATGGTGATCTGCACCGGAGTAGGAATGGTCACAATGACCATCGGCCCAGGTGGCGATCCGGTTGAAACCACCCATATCTGCCCCGACGCGATGTCGATCTTTGCGGCCATCACAATAACGCATGATATCCCGGCCCAGCCGACCGCCCTGCAATGGCGTGTTATGGTTCCGGAGGTCGCCCTTGCGCAGCCGCAAGAAACCCTTTGCCCGTCGGCACGTGGGCCACCCTTGGTCGTTTGAAACTACCCAATACCCAATACTCAAACGAAACGAAAATCCAAGGATATTATTATGCTTCTTCGTAGAACTTTTATGGTCGCTGCCGCGGCCTGTGCCTTCGCCCTGCCAACCTTTGCCGGTGAAATGGGCATCATGATCAAAGACCCCTACAGCCGCGCGGCGGGTCCAAACGCCAAAACCGGCGCTGCCTTTTTCGGTATCATCAACCACACTGGTCAGGATGATCGCCTGATCGCGGCCTCATCCGACATCGCCAAACGGGTCGAGCTGCACACCCACATTGAAACTGCCGATGGCATCATGCAAATGCGCGAGGTCAAGGATGGCTTTCCGGTTGAAGCGGGCGGCATGCACATGCTCGCGCGTGGTGGTGACCATGTGATGTTCATGGGTCTGACCCGTCCGATGGTCCAGGGCGAAATGGTGACTGTTACCCTGACGTTCGAGGTTGCCGGTGACATCATCGTTGAAATCCCTGTCGATCTGGAGCGCAAGCCCGCTGCGGGCGGGATGGCGATGGATCACAAGATGCCAAGCAACTAAACACTATGGGCGGGGCTAACGGCTCCGCCCATTCCCTACTTTAGTGCGCCCAACGCGATCTTGCGGGCCATATCGTAGGACGGGCGCGTTTTGAAGAAGCCCAGAGGCGTATGGCTTCCGGGGTCGTACATATCCCCGTGGTATAGTCGTCCGTCCGGTCCCGCCCCGCCGGTTTCCACAGCATAGGCATTTGTCGCCCCGTATGAGCCAAAGCTGACAGCGCGGGTGAAGCATTCACCGTTGTCCAGCAGGAACAGAAACACCTTGCCGTAACCACCGGCAATCGCGTCGAATTTGAAGGCGAGGATTGTGCCGTTCTCGGTCTCGATTTCCTCGATCGATGTTGGCTCTTGCGGGTCGGGGGACAGATACGCGCCCCAACTGTTCATGACACAGCCTTGCGGCTTGGCGGCTGCCATTTGGCCCAGAATGCTGGCGGTCAGGAAAACGGTTCCCCATAGGGCGGTCTTGAAATACGGTAGCATGATAAATCTTTCACTTTAACGTCGCCAGCAAACACGAGGTCCATCGCCCATGTCCACCCGCATCCTGTTCGTCTGTCTTGGTAATATCTGCCGTTCGCCCGCCGCCGAGGGGGTGTTTCGCAGCCTTAGCGATAAGGCAGGGCTGGAGCTGACGATTGATAGCGCTGGCACCGCTGGCTATCACATCGGCAAAGCGCCTTATGGTCCGATGCAGGTGGCCGCCGTGGCGCGGGGCTATGATCTGTCTGATTTGCGCGCCCGCCAGTTCACGGCGGCCGATTTCACCGATTACGACCTGCTCATCGGTATGGATGTGGACAACATCGCCGATATGAAAATCCTGCGCCCGAACGGGAACACGACCCCCGTTCGGCTGTTCACCGATTATACGGACGGTAGCAAAACCAGCGACATTCCTGATCCGTATTACACCCGTGATTTTGCGGGGGCTTTGCAGTTGGTCGAGGAGGCAAGCGCTGGGTTGATTGCCCAGATGTTGGATAAGAAAATGTAATGCTGGCGTGAGGCACCATTCGCCGGAGGAACCTACTTTCGGACATAAAGCGACTAATTATTGAGAATTTTCCAGATAGCAAGAATATGCATAACTGCTAACAAAGCAGAAACGAAAAATAAAAATTCAACATCAAATCTCTTGAATTCAATGGAAAAGCTCAGAGCGGAAATAGCCGCAAATACATAAGGGAGAAAATGGAAAACTATTCTCCGTTCTTTCCAGTAATATAGATACCCTACTGAATAGACGGCGAGGCCTCCTAATAAAACTGCTAGAATGAAGTGGTCCGGCTTTTTCCGAACAGGTTTGCGGCTGAGTTAACGTGTATCGTGTTTGGTTATCATGCCGCTTTCATCATTTCTTTATCTCCGAAGTATGCCTCATCCGGCGTTCGTTTTTCAAGTGCGGTGTGAGGGCGGTCGCTGTTGTAGAATGTGAGCCATTCATCAATCACCCTTTTGGCCACAAACCCATCTGTCAGTTCGTGCAGATAGACAGCCTCCTGTTTCAGGGATCGCCAGAGCCGCTCAATGAAGATGTTGTCGAGATATCGCCCGCGCCCGTCTATTGCCGGCAGGTGATTGCATACAATCACCGAGAGGCCTGGATATTTTCACATCGGCATCGGTCAGGGTGGTGATCCAGTCAGCACCGGTAAACTGACCACCTTGATCTGCATTCATGATTTCCGGCTTGCCATATTTGGTGATGGCCTCCTTCAAGGCCTCGACGCAAAAKCTGGCATCCAGCGTGTTCGAGAGTCGCCATGCCAGYACCTTTCGGGTCGCCCAGTCCATAATGGCAACCAGATACAAGAACCCTCGTTGCACCATTGCCCGGCAGGCGATTGGAACAATCGCCGAGAGNGGGGGAATATACGTGATATCCGAACACCAGACATGGTTTGCACGGGTAATCGGAAGTRTTCTTGGCAAACAGGGGTAAACCGGATGCCGGGGGTGCTTCTTGCTGGTATTCGGGCCTTTGTACCCTCTCGTGCATTTACCAATGCACTGCCGGGCGGCGGATAGTCTGCAGGCCCATGATGCCCATCAGGCGGCGCACACGGTGACGGCCAGCGTAGAACCCGTTTCTCGGCAAGTAAGCCGCTATTTGACGGCTGCCAAAAATGGAAACTTGGTGAATATCCTATCGATCTCGCTCATGAGTTCCAGCGTTTCGGCATCAAACCCAACGGGCACATAATAGAGCGATGATCTACTGACCTTCAGCAGCTTGCACTGGCGAGCCAGGCTAAGATCGGTGCGATCCTTGTTGATCATTTCCTTGCGTTTTATCCGGCTCATCTTTTGAGCCCTTGTGACAAAAAATCATTTTCAACTGCAAGCCTCCCGATCCTGGCGTGCAGTTCTTTAACTTCGGCCTCATTGTTTTCTGCCCGCTTTATTTTGTCGGAGAATACGCCGGTCAAACCTTCAATCGCTTGCCGTTTCCAGGGAGTTACCTGCGTGGGATGAACCCGGTGCTTGGCTGCAATCTCCTGCACTGTCCTATCACCACGAAGCGCCTCAAGCGCCACTGTGGCTTTAAACTTATCCGAAAATTTGCGCCTCTTGGTCATTTTTATATCCAGTCGTTGTTGCTGAATACACCTTAACACGCTGCCCAGTTTTGCCGGACCACTTCACCCCAAGGTGCTTCGACTAAAAGAGCTTACTGTGGGTTGTCCATTTTTACATAGTCGTTGTCGTTCAAGACTGCACGGGCAGCGGTGTTATTCATCAAATGAGCTCCTAGTATCAATGCGTTGATCTGATCTTACGACAAAAATCTGTAATGTGTAGGGCGGGTTTGCCCCACTGTCCCGCAGAATGATCCCCACCCCCCTATGTAAACCCGCAACCTTTAGGTATAGGCAGGTCTCCAACCTATTCCCACAACAGGAGCCTCCCTCATGCAACCCGCCGCCCGCCTGTCCGCCGCCATCGAAATTCTGGATGATATTCTGGAGGGTAATGCTGCCGAGAAAGCCCTGACCAACTGGGCGCGCGGCTCGCGGTTTGCGGGCTCCAAAGACCGCGCGGCGGTGCGGGACCATGTGTTTTCGGCGTTGCGCTGCAAGCGGTCTTACGGCGAACTGGGCGGGGCCGAGACTGGGCGCGGGATTGTGTTGGGGCTGTTACGCGCGCAAGGTATTTCGATTGAGGAGATGTTCACCGGCGAAGGCCATGCGCCAGCCCCGATGAGCGATGAGGAGGCCGCGCATCGTGCGGTCCCCGAGGGCAACGTTGCGCTGGATTGCCCCGACTGGATCGCGCCGTTGTTGCAGGCCAGTCTTGGGGATGATTTTGCGGCTGTGTGCCATGCGCTCCAGCATCGTGCGCCGGTGTTTTTACGGGTGAACCCACGGATGGGCAGCCGCGAGCAGGCGATCACGGCTTTGGCGGCGGAAAACATCACCGCGGTGGCGCATCCGCTGTCGGAAACAGCACTTGAGGTCACGGAAAACCCGCGCCGTGTTCATCTGAGCGAGCCTTATAATGAAGGGCATGTTGAATTTCAGGATGCGGCCTCGCAGGCGGTGGTGGATCTGTTGCCAATTTCCGAGGGCGACCGCGTTCTGGATTATTGTGCCGGTGGTGGCGGCAAGGTTTTGGCGATGGCCGCGCGCATAGAGGCGCGGTATTTTGCCCATGACGCCAACCCGAAGCGGATGCAGGATTTACCTGCGCGGGCTACGCGGGCGCGGGCCTTTATTTCGGAATTGCCATCCGAAGAGGTGGCCGAGGCCGCGCCCTTTGATCTGGTGCTGTGTGATGTGCCCTGTTCGGGCAGCGGGGCGTGGCGGCGCTCGCCTGCGGGCAAGTGGGGGTTTGATCAGGAACAGTTGGATGATCTGCGCCAGACCCAGCAGGAAATTCTGGGTGCGGCGGCGGGATTGGTCGCGCCAAGCGGGGTGCTGGCCTATACGACATGTTCCTTGCTGGATGCCGAGAATTCCGAGCAAATTGCCCGGTTTCTGGCCGCCCATTCTGACTGGAAGTGCACCGCGCAACACCGCTTTACACCGCTTGATGGCGGAGACGGGTTTTTCTGCGCACTATTGACGCGATAGAATAACCCTGCATAATCAACCCCCAGTTGTGAAGTTTGGTTTTCTGACCCGAGTTTAATGTGCGCTTAACACTTTAGAGCCGAAATAGAGGAACCACGAATCAATAAGCGGGGAACTCTCTGTGGCTCACTCGGCACAGGCATCAAATAATTTGAGCAACAGCATGATGTTGCTGTCGCCCAGGGTGATTTACCTCGGGATGTTCGGCTTTGTGCTGCTGGCGGCGGCGATCTATGTGCCTGATCCGGTGTTCGGGGTTTTGCTGATGGCCAGCGGTATGACGCTGGCGTTTGTATCCGTTATCGTGCGCGTGCTGAATTATCTGAACACACGACGGCAACGTGCGATTTATCGCAGTGTTTCGGATTTTGTGGCCCATGATGCCTCGCCCAGCTTTGTCACGGATGGCGATGGTGAAGTCGGCTATCTGAATGCGGCGGCGCAGGAGCGATTTTCCGATTGCTGCGGGAAATCATTGGCGCATGCGTTGCGTGATATGTTTGCCAACCCCTCGGCGGTTCTGTTTCGGATGCAGAATAAAGCACAGGCAGCGGGGGCGGCCCGCGAAGATGTGGTGACGCGGCGCGGGCATATTCGCTTGGCGGTGCACCTGCTTGATGCGGGCGGGTTCCTGTGGCGGCTCGAGGATATGGGCGAGCGCGCGATCAACAGTCGCGGGGCCGAAGGGCTGAGCTTGCCGATGCTGACGGCATCGAAATCCGGCACCGTCCTTTTTATGAATGACGCAATGCGCCGACTGCTGGGCGGGCGGGTAAAAACACTGGATCGGGTGTTTAACGATTTACCGCTCAACAGTGGTCAGGAACACGATGTTGTGGGCAAAGACGGCACTGTGCGCAGTATTGTTGCCGAACTGGAAGGGGCTGGTGGGCGGCGCGAGATTTATTTGCTGCCGGGGGCATTGCCTGGTGAGCAAGTTAATGGCAGCCAGTTTTTTGACAGCCTACCGGTACCGATGATTAAAATTGCGCCGACAGGGCAGGTGGTTCAGGCGAACCGTCTGGCGCGGGGCCTGTTGAATGACCCGATTGATGGCGCAACCGATCTGGGTGATTTGGTCGAGGGGTTGGGGCGTTCCGTTGTTGACTGGATCGCGGATGCTGCTGTTGGGCGAGGCGGGAGTCGGCCCGAAGTTTTACGGGCGCGGAAATCCGATAAAGAAGTTTATGTGAAAATATCGCTTAGCCGGATCGAGGAAAATGGTGAACCGCTGCTGATTGCGGTCCTGAATGACGCGACCGAGCTGAAAACGCTAGAGGCGCAGTTTGTTCAGAGCCAGAAAATGCAGGCCATCGGCCAATTGGCTGGCGGGGTGGCCCATGATTTCAACAATCTGCTCACCGCGATTTCGGGGCATTGTGATCTGCTGTTATTGCGCCATGACCAAGGCGATACAGATTATGGTGATTTGGTCCAGATCAATCAAAATGCAAACCGTGCGGCCAGCCTTGTTGGTCAGTTATTGGCCTTTTCCCGCAAGCAAAACCTACAACCCGAAGTGCTGGACTTGCGCGACACACTGTCTGAATTAACGCATCTGCTAAATCGCTTGGTGGGCGAAACGGTGACGTTGTCTTTGTCGCATGATCCTGGCTTGCGACCCATTCGCGCTGATAAACGCCAATTGGAACAGGTTTTWATGAATCTGGTTGTAAATGCTCGCGATGCTATGCCCGATGGGGGTGAAATCAGAATTGAGACGGCGGGTGTAACCTTGTCGAAAGATTTGGAGCGGGACCGCGCTCGWGTTCCGGCCGGGGACTATGTTGTGGTGAAAGTCAGTGACAAGGGCACTGGTATTTCCCCGGACAAACTGCATAAAATATTCGAGCCTTTCTATACCACCAAAGCYGTTGGCAAGGGTACGGGGCTTGGCCTGTCTACGGCTTATGGAATCGTTAAACAATCTGGTGGGTTTATCTTTGTTGATAGTGCGCCAGGGAGCGGCACTTGTTTTTCCCTGTATTTCCCCGCGCATGACAAAGTTATTGAAAGGGCGCGCAAAGTGACTGCTGAAAAAGCGGCAGCTCCGAGTAAGCAGGGGGAGGGTGTTATACTATTGGTTGAGGATGAGGCCCCTGTGCGGGCGTTTGCCTCCCGCGCTCTGCGGTTGCGGGGATATACCGTTCTTGAGGCCGAGAGCGCGGAAGAAGCTTTGAAAACACTGGAGGACGAGGCGCTGATTGTTGATGTGTTCGTCACTGATGTGATCATGCCTGGCATGGATGGGCCAAGCTGGGTGAAAAAAGCGATGGTTGAGCGGCCGGATGTGAAGGTGATTTTTGTGTCTGGGTATGCCCAAGAGGATGTGGTTGACCATCAGGCAAAGATTCCCAATTCAGTATTTTTGCCCAAACCGTTTTCCTTGAGTGATCTGACAAATACAGTGCAGCGCCAGTTACACTAGGTGGTGTTTGGGGGGTAGCCATTGGGTATGATTTGCAATCATCGCATTGATTCCGAARATTATTAGTAATTACAAATACATATTGACCGATGATGATGTTGTTGAGTGAATTTTTGCTTGGTAACCAGTCCTTAACTTCTTTGCCCGAAACTCGTTTTATGAAAATTTATGTTGAAATGTTCTCTGTTTGATCTCATAAGGAGATGAGAACATGAAGTGAACATAGTAGGGATTGCCGCGTTAGAGCGGTTATGAAATAAGGACGTGAACAATGGCAACGGCAGATCTTTTGAAAATGAGTGACAAGCGCGATACCGACAAACAAAAGGCGCTCGATTCAGCGCTGGCCCAGATTGAACGCCAGTTTGGCAAGGGCTCGATTATGAAGCTGGGCCAAGAGGGGGCGGTGCAAGAAATCGCGGCGACTTCGACCGGCTCGCTCGGGCTTGATATTGCCCTTGGCATTGGCGGCATCCCGAAAGGGCGAGTCATTGAAATCTATGGCCCGGAATCATCGGGCAAGACCACGTTGGCGCTGCACTGTGTGGCCGAGGCGCAAAAGACCGGCGGCGCTTGCGCTTTTATCGACGCAGAACATGCGCTGGATCCGCTCTATGCCAAAAATCTGGGGGTCAACACTGACGATCTTCTGATCTCGCAACCCGACACAGGTGAGCAGGCCCTGGAAATTACCGACACATTGGTGCGCTCGGGTGCCGTGAGTATGATTGTTATCGATTCGGTGGCAGCACTGACGCCCAAATCCGAGCTGGAAGGTGATATGGGCGATGCCAGCGTTGGCGTTCATGCCCGCCTGATGAGCCAGGCGATGCGCAAACTGACCAGCTCGATCTCGCGCTCGGGTTGCACGGTGATTTTTATTAACCAGATCCGGATGAAAATCGGCGTGATGTTCGGCAGCCCTGAAACCACAACCGGCGGCAATGCGTTGAAGTTCTACGCTTCGGTTCGTCTGGACATCCGCCGCATCGGGGCGCTGAAGGACCGCGAAGAAATTGTTGGCAACGCCACCCGCGTGAAAATTGTTAAAAACAAGGTTGCAGCGCCGTTCAAGCAGGTTGAATTCGACATCATGTATGGCGAAGGTATTTCCAAAATGGGCGAATTGCTGGACCTCGGGGTTAAGGCCGGCATCGTGGACAAATCCGGCTCGTGGTTTTCCTATGGGGACGAGCGCATCGGGCAGGGTCGTGAAAACGCCAAAACCTTTCTAAAGGAAAACAGCCGCATRGCCTATGAGATCGAGGATAAAATTCGCGCCGCACACGGGCTTGAGTTTGATATGCCCGAAATTCCCGCCAAACCTTCTGGTGGCGAGGACGTGCTGGAGGCCTGATCCGGAGAAAGAATGCAGATTGCAGGCCGCAGGCAATATGCCTTGCGGCCCTTATCGTTGTGGACAGGCACGGCTGGCGGGGATAAACGGGTCTGACCCGAAGAATTTTTCCCAAAGAGCCTGATATGCAAAGCCTGAATGACATCCGAAGCACGTTTCTGAATTACTATGGCAAGCAGGGGCACAAAATATTGCCAAGCTCGCCTCTGGTTCCGCGCAATGATCCGACACTGATGTTTGCTAATTCGGGCATGGTGCAGTTCAAAAACCTGTTCACCGGCGTTGAAACCCGCGATTATAAACGGGCTGTAACGGCGCAAAAATGCGTGCGTGCCGGTGGCAAACATAATGATCTTGACAATGTCGGATATACCGCGCGCCACCATACATTTTTCGAGATGTTGGGAAATTTTTCGTTCGGGGATTATTTCAAGGATGATGCGATTGCGTTCGCTTGGGAGTTGCTGACCAAAGAGCTGGAAATCGATGCCGAAAAACTGGTGGTGACGGTTTACCACGATGATGACGAGGCCGCGAACATCTGGAAAAAGGTCGCGGGTCTGCCCGATAGCCGGATCATCCGCATCGCAACGGACGATAATTTCTGGTCAATGGGGGCGACGGGGCCGTGTGGGCCGTGCTCGGAAATATTCTATGATCACGGCGATCATATTTGGGGCGGCCCGCCTGGCAGCGAAGATGAGGATGGCGACCGGTTTGTTGAAATCTGGAACCTTGTGTTCATGCAATATGAACAGCGCGAGGATGGCAGCCGCACCGATCTGCCGAACCAATCAATTGACACCGGTATGGGGATCGAGCGGGTCGCGGCCTTGTTGCAAGGCACGAATGATAATTACGCAACCGACCTGATGCGCAGCCTGATCGAAGCTTCGGCCCATGCGACATCTACTGATCCAGATGGGCCGGGAAAAACCCACCACCGGGTGATTGCGGACCATCTGCGCTCGACCTCGTTTCTGCTGGCAGACGGGGTAATGCCGAGCAATGACGGGCGCGGATATGTGCTGCGCCGGATCATGCGCCGTGCGATGCGCCATGCGCATTTGCTGGGCACTAAAGAGCCGTTGATGCACCGGTTGGTACCGGTATTGGTGCAACAAATGGGTGCGGCCTATCCTGAATTGGGCCAAGCCCAAGCATTGATCGAGGAAACATTGCATCAGGAAGAAACCCGTTTCAAGCAAACGCTTGATCGGGGGTTGAAGCTGCTGGATGACGAATTGGACGGCCTGTCTGAGGGGGCTGAATTGTCCGGCGAGGCGGCGTTCAAGCTGTATGACACATTCGGTTTTCCGCTGGATTTGACCCAGGACGCGATGCGCGAAAAGGGCCGCACGGTGGATACCGACGGGTTCGACGCTGCAATGCAGGCGCAAAAAGCCAAGGCGCGGGCGGCATGGTCGGGCACGGGCGAGGCCGCGGATGCGGCGATCTGGTTTGATCTGGCGCAGAAACACGGGGCCAGCGAATTTCTGGGATATGACACGGAAACGGCCGAGGGCCAGATWTTGKCKSWKSWTCAKSATRKYRCWSCGATACAAAGGGCCAATAAGGGCGATACAGTTCAGATCGTGTTGAACCAGACTCCGTTTTATGGCGAGAGCGGCGGGCAGGTTGGTGATAGTGGCACGTTAAAGGTCGAGGGTGGCGCAGCCCGGATCACCGACACTAAAAAAGCGGCTGGGATAGTTATCCACGTTGCCGAAGTTACCGATGGCGAATTGACAGTTGGGCAGGGGGCGGAATTATCTGTTGACCATGCCCGCCGCAGCGCCATTCGGGCCAACCATTCAGCGACACATCTGTTGCACGAAGCCCTGCGCCAAGCGTTGGGGGATCATGTGGCGCAACGCGGGTCGTTAAATGCGGCGGACCGGTTGCGGTTCGATTTCTCGCATGGCAAGGCGCTGGATGAGGTACAGCTGTATGCTATTGAAACCCAAGTTAATAATTACATACGCCAAAACACCACGGTGGAGACGCGGGTTATGACACCCGATGACGCCCGCGGTATTGGAGCACAAGCGCTGTTTGGTGAAAAATATGGTGACGAGGTGCGTGTGGTCTCAATGGGAATGCAAGAAGATAGTGGTAAGGGCTTGGATGGTGATACATATTCGTTAGAATTATGTGGGGGTACGCATGTAAAACAAACCGGAGATATTGGCCTGTTTGTTTTGCTGGGGGACAGCGCTTCCTCAGCTGGTGTCCGTCGGATCGAGGCTTTAACAGGACAAGCGGCAATAGAATATATTTCTGAGCAACAACAATTCTTGGATGAGGTTGCCGGACTGCTTAAGGCGCCGCTTGATGGTCTTGGCRAGCGGGTCAAGGCATTGATGAATGAGCGCAAGGCATTGCAAAACGAGGTGGCGCAACTGCGCCGAGAGTTGGCGATGTCGGGTGGTTCCGGGCAGGAACAGGCGCAAGAAACGCGTGAAATCAACGGGATAAAGTTCATCGCTCAAGTGTTGGAAGGCGTTAGCGGCAAGGATTTACGCGGGTTKATTGACGCGCATAAGGCGCGAATCGGATCGGGCGCGGTGTTGCTGATTGCCGATACCGGTGGCAAGGCTGCTGTGGCGGCGGGGGTCAGTGATGATCTGACGGACCGGATTTCGGCGGTGGATATTGTCAAGGCTGCTGTGGCTGAATTGGGCGGTGTCGGCGGCGGAGGGCGTCCCGACATGGCGCAGGGCGGCGGCAAGGATGTGGATAATGCGGCAGCGGCGATCAAGGCTGGCGAAAAAATATTGGAAGGATCGTAAAATGGTTGCTTATGCGATGGTGCATATCGATGTGAATGACGCGGATGTTTACGCGAAATATGCGGAACTGGCGGGGCCTGCTGTTGCCAAATACGGCGGCGAGTTTCTGGCCCGTGGCGGCGCGTGTTTTCACATGGAAGGCAAGGGGCGCACCCGCAATGTGATCATCCGGTTCAAGGATATGGAAACGGCGAAAACATTTTATCACTCGCCAGAGTATCAAGAGGCGCTGTCTTACGGGCTGGTGTCGGCGGATCGGGAATATACATTTGTCGAGGGTGTCTAGCCCCCCAAGACTACCCAATGAAAAAAGGCCGGACACCTATCTGGTGCCCGGCCTTTTCTATGTCTAGTCGCCAGTGCGGGCCGCGCGTTTTCGCTCGTGTGGGTCCAGATGGCGTTTGCGCATCCGAACCGCATTTGGCGTGACTTCGACCAGTTCGTCATTGTCGATGTAGGCAATGCTTTCTTCCAGTGACAGGGTGATCGGCGTGGTCAGGCGCACGGCCTCGTCGGTGCCAGATGCTCGCACGTTGGACAGTTTTTTGCCCTTTAGCGGGTTCACTTCCAGATCGTTTTCGCGGGTGTGTTGGCCAATGATCATGCCGGTGTAAACTTGTTCCTGCGCACCAATGAACATACGGCCACGATCCTCTAGGTTAAACAGCGCATAGGCAACTGACACGCCGTTCTCCATCGAAATCAGCACGCCAGAGCGACGGCCCGGGATGGCCCCCTTGTGTGGGGCCCATTCGTGGAACACGCGGTTCAGAACACCTGTGCCGCGTGTATCGGTCATGAATTCACCGTGATAGCCGATCAGACCGCGCGATGGCACATGCGCGATGATGCGGGTTTTGCCCACACCTGCCGGTTTCATTTCGGCCAACTGACCCTTGCGCACGCCAGTCAATTTTTCGATCACCGCACCGGAATATTCGTCATCCACATCAATGGTGACTTCCTCAACAGGTTCGCACTTCACCCCGTCGATGTCCTGAAACAGCACTTGCGGGCGCGAGATTGACAGCTCGAACCCCTCGCGGCGCATGTTTTCGACCAGAACACCCATTTGCAATTCACCTCGGCCAGCGACCTCGAACGCATCGCCGCCCGAGGTGTCGGTGACTTTGATGGCGACGTTGCTTTCGGCTTCTTTCATCAGGCGGTCACGGATGACGCGGCTTTGGACTTTTTTGCCGTCACGGCCAGCCAGTGGGGAATCGTTGATGCCGAAGGTCACCGAGATGGTCGGTGGATCAATCGGCTGGGCCTCAATGGCGGTATCGACGTCCAGCGCACAGAGCGTATCGGCCACCGTGATGACGGACATGCCAGCGATTGAAACGATGTCGCCAGCCTCGGCCAGATCAATGGCTTTTTGCTCAAGCCCGCGGAAGGCAAGGATTTTGGTTACGCGAAACTGCTCGATTTTGGTGCCGTCGCGGCTCAACCCTTTGATGGTTTCGCCAACTTTCAGCGTACCGGTTTCAACCCGACCCGTCAGCAGGCGGCCAATGAACGGATCCGCGCCAAGCGTGGTGGCCAGCATTGAAAATGGTTTATCACGGTCCTCGGCTTGTTTTGGGGCGGGGACGTGCTCGACGATCAGATCAAACAGCGCATCCAGATTTTCGCGGGGCCCGTCCAGTTCCATATCGGCCCAGCCGGACCGGCCCGAGGCATACATCGCGGGGAAATCCAACTGCTCGTCGGTGGCGTCCAGATTGGCGATCAGATCGAACACCTCGTCCAGCGCGCGGTCGGGCTCGGCGTCGGATTTATCAACTTTGTTCAACACCACGATCGGGCGCAGACCCAATGCGAGCGCTTTGCTGGTCACAAATTTGGTTTGCGGCATCGGCCCTTCGGCGGCATCCACCAGCAGCACAACACCATCCACCATCGACAGGATGCGCTCGACCTCGCCGCCGAAATCAGCGTGGCCGGGCGTGTCGACGATGTTAATCCGAATGCCTTTCCATTCCACTGATGTGGGTTTGGCGAAAATGGTAATGCCGCGTTCGCGTTCCAGATCATTGCTGTCCATTGCCCGTTCAACGATGGTTTCGTTTTCACGGTAGACACCGGATTGCTTTAGCATTTCGTCCACAAGCGTGGTTTTGCCGTGATCAACGTGGGCGATAATAGCGATATTACGCATTTCCATAAGTGTCAGCCTTTTTGGGATGTTTGAGCGCCGCTTACCTTGCTTGGTGCGCAATTGAAAGCCCTAAGCCAAGTAAGTGAACGAAAAAGGGCAGGGATGTGTGCCCCCGCCCTGATTATTATGTTTGAACGTGGTTAAGCGGCTACATTGCCTTGTTCAGGTTTGTATCAATCGCCTCAAGGAACCCTTCGGTGGTCAGCCATTTTTGCTCAGGTCCAACCAGCAGCGCCAGATCTTTGGTCATTTGGCCGCTTTCAACCGTATCAACCACCACTTTTTCCAGCGTATTGGCAAAATCCATCAACTGCGTGTTGTTGTCCAGCTTGGCGCGGTGTTTCAGACCACCGGTCCACGCATAGATCGAGGCAATCGAGTTGGTCGAGGTCGCTTCGCCTTTTTGATGCTGGCGATAGTGGCGCGTCACGGTGCCGTGCGCCGCTTCGGCCTCGACGATTTTGCCATCCGGCGTCATCAATTTAGAGGTCATCAGACCAAGCGAGCCGAAGCCCTGCGCAACCGTGTCAGACTGCACGTCGCCATCGTAGTTTTTACAGGCCCAGACATATTTGCCCGACCATTTCATCGCCGCGGCCACCATGTCATCGATCAGGCGATGCTCGTAGGTGATGCCTTTCTTGGCGAAATCCTCGGCGAATTCGGTGTCGAATATTTCCTGAAACAGGTCTTTGAAGCGGCCATCATAGACTTTGAGGATGGTGTTTTTGGTCGACAGATACACAGGCCAGCCAAGGTTCAGACCATAGTTCAGCGAGGCGCGGGCAAAATCGCGGATGCTGTCGTCGCGGTTATACATGCTCATGAACACGCCAGCGCTGGGGGCGTCATAAACGTCGCGTTCAATCACTTCGCCATCTTCGCCGACGAATTTCATCGACAGTTTACCAGGGCCGGGAAAACGGAAATCGGTGGCTTTGTACTGGTCACCAAAAGCATGACGGCCAATGACAATCGGGTGGGTCCAGCCGGGCACAAGGCGCGGCACGTTTTTACAGATGATCGGGGCGCGGAAAATAGTGCCGCCCAGAATGTTACGGATGGTGCCGTTCGGAGAGCGCCACATTTTCTTTAGGCCGAATTCTTCAACCCGTGCCTCGTCTGGTGTGATGGTCGCACATTTGACGCCAACGCCGTATTTCTGGATCGCGTGGGCTGCATCAATGGTGATCTGGTCATCTGTATCGTCACGGGATTTCATGCCCAGATCGTAATATTTCAGATCAATGTCCAGATAGGGCAGGATCAGTTTCTTTTTGATGAAATCCCAGATGATACGGGTCATTTCATCGCCGTCGAGTTCGACAACGGGGTTTTCTACCTTGATCTTGGTCATTGGATGCTCCGGTTCAGTTGGATTCGGTTGCATGCGTCATAACGCAGAATGCGGCGCATGGAAAGACGGTATGCGATTGTATACTTAGAATGTGCTGACATTTGGCAGTTGGTCCGCACCACTTTGACGTGTCGATCAGCTGCCCGCGGAGGATTTCATTTTCTTGTCCAGATAAATACGGGCRCGTTTGTCGGCTTTGCGCACGCGGATCGCGGTCAGGAATGCCTCTTGGGTGGTGATCGAATCCGCCCCCAGAATTTCGGCGACCTGATCAACGACCTGATCATCGCCTGTGTCTTCTTCGGCTTTTAGTGCGTCAACGGCCAGCGCATCGGCCAGATCTTCTACGATACCCATGTCAGTCTACCTTGTGGTTTCGGTCAGGCGGCGCTTAACGTAGGTTTCCACGTTGCCTTGCAGCGTGTCCATGTGATCATCCTCAAAGAAGTGGCCAGAGCCCTCGATTTCCTGATGGGTGATGGTGATGCCTTTTTGCTCGTGCAGCTTTTCAACCAGAATATCGGTGTCTTGCGGCGGGGCAACGCGGTCAGCAGAGCCGTTGATGATCAGGCCCGAGGCCGGACAAGGGGCCAAGAAGCTGAAGTCATACATATTGGCCGGCGGCGAGACCGAGATGAAACCGGTGATTTCAGGGCGGCGCATCAACAGTTGCATGCCGATCCACGCCCCGAACGAGAAACCGGCGACCCAGCAGTGTTTGGAATTCGGGTTCAGGGTTTGCAGGTAATCCAGCGCCGATGCCGCATCCGACAATTCGCCGATACCCTGATCATATTCGCCTTGCGAGCGACCCACGCCACGGAAATTGAACCGCAACACGGTGAACCCCATATTGTAGAACGTATAGTGCAGGTTATAAACCAGACGATTGTTCATCGTGCCGCCAAATTGCGGGTGCGGGTGCAAAACGATGGCAATCGGCGCGTCTTTGGCCTTTTGCGGGTGATAGCGGCCTTCGATGCGCCCCTCGGGGCCGGGAAAGATGACTTCGGGCATGTGCTGTCCTTATATTATTGGGCGCGTTGACTGAACTCGTCAACCGCCATAGACCTTCCATAATCAGCGGACGCTGGTAGCGGGTTATGGTCGAAGTAAGCGCACAACCTGCCAACGTCAATGTTTTTGGGGGGTTATGGCGATGAAACTGAGCACTAAAGGGCGATATGCGATGGTCGCACTGGCAGATCTGGCGATTCAGCCCGGCGATGCGCTGGTATCCTTGGCCGAAATATCGGCACGCCAGGATATATCGCTGCCCTATCTGGAGCAGTTGTTCGTGAAACTGCGCCGCGCCGATCTGGTCGAGTCCGTGCGCGGGCCCGGCGGCGGATACCGGTTGACCTGCCCGCCCGCCGAAATCCGTATATCGGACGTGATGTGTGCGGTGGACGAGACAGTTTCGGCGATGCACACCGGGGTAGGGGCCAAGGGAGGTGCGTCGGGATCAAAGGCGCAGTCGATGACCAACAGGTTGTGGGAAGGGCTGTCGGCGCATGTCTATGTGTTTTTACATCAGACACGTCTGTCGGATGTGATCGAGAACGAATTGACCCCTTGTCCAGCGGTACCCGTGCTGTTCGAGGTTGTGGACGAAAAGTAAGGGGTCGCGCCGCGCTGACGTGCGTCGCCTCAAGCGTTTTGCCCCTGCGGGGCCAAAACGCGGTAGCCTGCGTAAGCGGGCATTTAGAAAAAGAAGAAGGGGCGAGATGGTGAGAACCTATCTGGACTGGAATGCGACCACGCCCTTAAGGGACGAGGCGCGGGGGGCGATGATTGCAGCGATGGATGTGGTGGGCAACCCGTCTTCGGTGCATTTCGAGGGGCGTGCGGCGCTTGCGGTTGTCGAGCGGGCGCGGGGCCAGATTGCGGCGGCGTTCGGGGCAGACAGGGCAGATGTGGTTTTCACTGCCAGCGCGACCGAGGCGGCGGCCCTGGCGATGGCGGGGCGGGGTCTG
>NVTS01000037.1 GCA_002732995.1 Marinosulfonomonas sp.
AAGGCGGGTTTCAAAATTCAGGAGAGAAGATCATCAGGAGATTCGCTGAAGCGGACCGGCTGGAAGCCGGTGGTTTATCTCCAATAGGTGGAAAATTAATCACCAATTAGTTTCAATTTTCGAAACAATCACCTCTTTTATAGCCAATCACGCAAAACAGAGATCAGCGGGATGTCGGCCGGGGGCATCGGATAATTGCGCAAATCCCGCACATGCACCCATTTCAGGGTCTGGCCTTCTTTCGGATGTGGTGTTCCCTCCCATTTTCGGCAGGCGAACAGGGGCATCAACAGGTGAAAATCATCATAGCTGTGGCTGGCAAAACTTAATGGTGCAAGGCAACTGGACCATGTGTTGATGCCCAGTTCTTCCTCTAACTCGCGGATCAGGGCGATTTCCGGTGTTTCGCCCGGCTCTACCTTGCCGCCGGGAAATTCCCACAGACCGGCCATTGATTTACCTTCGGGGCGCTGGGCCAGCAAAATCCGCCCGTCACGGTCAATCAGGGCAACGGCGGMMRCYRGCRRSGYYWTYAMGACCGGTAATCCGCGTTGATTTCGATGTAGCCGTGGGTCAGATCACAAGTCCAGACCGTTGCGACCCCATCGCCTATCCCCAGATCAACGGCAATCAGCAATTCGTCACCTTTCATATGCAAGGCGGCAGCTTCCTCGCTGTAATCCGGCGAAACCCAGCCTTTTTCAGCAACCACAACATCGCCAAACCGGATTGACAACAGGTCGCGGTTGGCCTTGGCGCCGGATTTACCCACCGCCATCACCACGCGACCCCAGTTCGGGTCTTCGCCAGCCACAGCGGTTTTCACCAGCGGTGAATTGGCAATCGACATGCCAACCTTATGCGCATCGGCGTTCGTTTCCGCACCGGTTATGCGGACCTCGACAAATTTGGTCGCCCCTTCGCCGTCTTTGACTATCTGATGCGCCAGATCACGCATGACGCCGTGTAAGGCATCATAGAACGGCCCGTTTGCCTCGGTAACCTCGGCAGTGCCTGATGTGCCCGTGGCGGCCAGCAACACGGTGTCCGAGGTAGAGGTGTCGCTGTCCACGGTGATGCAGTTGAAGGTTTTACCCGTTAGCGCGGCCAGCATGTCTTGCAACAACGGTTGGGCGATTTTGGCGTCGGTGAAAATATAAACCAGCATCGTCGCCATATCGGGTGCGATCATGCCGGACCCTTTGGCGATGCCGGCGATGTTAATCACGCCGCTGTCTGTTTCGAGTTGCGCCGATGCACCCTTGGRAAACGTATCTGTGGTTCTGATGGCATCGGCGGCGTCGGCAATGCGATTGGCTGACAGACCGTCTTTTAATTCGGCCAGCTTTGCGGTGATACGTTCATGGGCCAATGCCTCGCCGATCACGCCAGTTGACGATGAATAGACGCGGCTTTGCGGCACATCCAGTATTCGCGCCACGGCATTGGTGATAGAGGCGACGGCCTCAAGCCCGTTTTTGCCGGTAAAGGCGTTGGCATTGCCGGAATTGACGATAATCGCCGCCCCGCCAGCCGTCGCGGCCCCCAGTTTAGCCTGACAATCCAGCACAGGGGCGGCCCGAGTTGCGGATTTGGTAAACACACCGGCGATTGTGGTTCCGGCACATAGCTGTGCCAGCATCACRTCGKTRCGRYCRSYRTAKYKMACGCCWGCSKCGRCKGYKGMAAACGTRAYGCCSTYRATGACRGGTAGMKYWGGAAACCCGCCTTTTGGTGCAAGAGGTGAGACAGATGCCACAGTGTTACCCCTAGTTTTCTAGCAGACCGATATTGCTAAGCACCGAGGCGTCAATGCTATCTTCTTCTGCCCGTGTGATTGTGGCCGCATCGGTCAAGGCGGTGATTGTAACTTCAACCGCCTCTTGCTGGATCTCGGCCTCCAGCTCTT
Organism: Marinosulfonomonas sp.; assembly: GCA_002732995.1. Taxonomy (GTDB): domain Bacteria; phylum Pseudomonadota; class Alphaproteobacteria; order Rhodobacterales; family Rhodobacteraceae; genus Profundibacter. Next base: position 1,910 of record NVTS01000037.1, read on the forward strand.
CCCGAATGGACTCAATGCTGGGCGCGTCTTGCCGGCGGGTTTCATTCAGGATCAGGATATGCCAGCCGAATTGGGTTTGAACCGGGTCCGAAATGTCGCCCGCCTTCATCGAAATCACCGCATCCTCGAATGGCTTCACCATCATGCCCGGACCAAACCAGCCCAACTCACCTCCGTTGGCGCCGGATGGGCCGGTTGATTTCTCTTTGGCCAGGTCAGCAAAATCAGCACCCTCGTCCAGCATCTTGCGGATTTCTTTGGCTTCGTCTTCGGTTTCGACCAGAATATGCGAGGCATTGTATTCGGTGCTTGGCTCTGCATCGGCAAAGCGGGCTTCATATGCGGCCTGTATTGCCTCATTGGTGATCGCATCGGCAATTTTGGCATCGAGCGCATCGCCAGCCCGCATTGTGCGCAACTCGTTTTCGATAGAAAGGGTGATGACGCGAGACTGTTCACCCTCAAGCGATTGGGAAAGAACGGTTTGCTGGATCAATTGTTCCAAAATACCCTCGAACAACACATTGTCAGGCAGGGATTGATACTGTTCCGGCAGCACTGATTTGGTTGCAATCATGTGGCCAACCGTAATGTCCACCCCATTCACAGTGGCGACAACGGTATCGGCGGTGGTCTCTGCAGCCCACGCCGGCCCCCATGCTGGAATGGCCAATCCTGTCACCAGAGCCGCAGTTAGCCAGAAATTATTGCGTTTTAACATCTATTTGTCCTCAGATCGGGTTACGCGGTGGCGTAACATTGACACCACCTATGCAGCTGCTTACATCGCCAAAGGGTCTAGGCGATAGCTTGGCCTTTTCTTCCTGATTGTTTTAGGGCGGTCGGGAAGGGGGGGCAAGGGAATGTCGCACACGATTTTGTAAGTTGACCATCAGGCGGAGAGAACATGCTAGGTATCGGAACAATAGCCAAGAAAGTCTTTGGCACCCCGAACGATCGTAAAGTCAAAGCGACTTTGCCGCTGGTCGAGAAGAYCAACGCGCTTGAGCCTGATTTTGTGAAACTCTCGGATGAAGAGATCAAGCAAAAGACCGAAGAATTGGCAACACGCGCGATGAAGGGCGAAAGTCTGGACGACCTGCTGCCCGAAGCATTCGCCAATGTGCGCGAAGCGGCGCACCGTGCGCTGGGCCTGCGGGCGTTTGACACACAGATAATGGGCGGTATTTTCCTGCATCAGGGCAACATCGCCGAAATGAAAACCGGCGAGGGTAAAACCCTTGTGGCGACCCTGCCTGCCTATCTGAATGCGCTGACCGGCAAAGGCGTGCATATCGTCACGGTGAACGACTATCTGGCCAAACGCGATGCTGAATGGATGGGCAAGGTTTATAGCGCTTTGGGCATGACCACCGGCGTGGTTTATCCGAACATGCCCGAAGACGAGAAAAGAGCGGCCTATGCCTCGGATGTCACCTATACCACCAACAACGAGCTGGGCTTTGATTATCTGCGCGATAACATGCGTTCCGAATTGTCCGAAATGGCGCAGCGCGGACATAACTTTGCGATTGTCGATGAGGTGGATTCGATCCTGATCGACGAGGCCCGCACGCCGCTGATCATTTCCGGCCCAGCTCAGGACCGGTCCGAGCTGTATATCACCATTGATAAACTGATCCCGAACCTGACGGACGAGCATTTCGAGCTGGACGAGAAAACCAAAAATGTGACCTACACCGAAGAGGGCAACGATTTTATCGAGAAAACCCTGCGTGACGCGGGTATCTTGCCGCCAGAACAATCGCTGTATGACCCCGAAAGCACCACAATCGTGCATCACGTTAATCAGGGCCTTAAGGCACACAAGCTGTTCCTGAAGGACAAGGATTATATCGTCCGTGATGACGAAGTTATGTTGATCGACGAATTTACCGGCCGGATGATGGCTGGGCGGCGTCTGTCCGATGGCTTGCATCAGGCGATCGAGGCCAAAGAGGGCGTGAATATTCAGGCCGAGAACGTGACGCTGGCCTCGGTAACATTCCAGAACTATTTCCGCCTATACGATAAACTGGCAGGCATGACCGGCACCGCCGCGACCGAAGCCGAAGAATTCGCCGAAATCTACGGGCTGGGCGTGATCGAAGTGCCGACAAACCGCCCGATTGCCCGCGAAGACGAGCACGATCAGGTTTACCGCACCACGCGCGAGAAATTTGAAGGTGTGGTCAAGGAGATTGAAGAGGCGCACGCCAAGGGCCAGCCGCTGCTGGTCGGCACCACCTCGATTGAAAAATCCGAGGCGCTGTCGGAAATGCTGAAAACTGCGGGCATCACGCATAACGTTCTAAACGCGCGCCACCACGAACAAGAAGCCAAAATTATCGCCGATGCGGGCAAATTTGGCGCGGTGACCATCGCCACTAACATGGCGGGTCGCGGCACTGATATTCAGCTGGGTGGCAACGTAGATATGGTGTTCAAAGAGGCGCTCGAGGCCGATCCGGAGGCCGATCCGGAAGAGTTGCGCGCCAAAATTGTCGCAGAGCACGCCGATGACAAAGCCAAGGTKRTWKSRSSKSGGSGCMYGTATGTTCTGGCCACCGAGCGCCACGAAAGTCGGCGGATTGATAACCAGTTGCGTGGCCGTTCAGGCCGCCAGGGTGATCCGGGCCGCTCGTCGTTCTTTTTGTCGCTCGAAGATGATCTGATGCGGATTTTTGGCTCGGAACGACTGGATTCGGTTCTGACGAAGCTGGGCATGAAAGATGGCGAGGCGATCGTTCATCCGTGGGTCAACAAATCACTGGAAAAAGCCCAAGCCAAGGTCGAGGGTCGCAACTTTGACATCCGTAAGCAGCTGTTGAAATTTGATGATGTGATGAATGACCAGCGCAAGGTGATCTTCTCGCAGCGTCGTGAAATCATGGAAGCCGAGGACCTGTCGGACATCATACAGGACATGCGCCATCAGGTTGTCGAAGACCTGGTTGAAGAATTTATTCCGCCCAAAACCTATGCCGACCAATGGAACGCTGAAGGGCTGTATGCTTCGGTGATTGAGCGAATGGGCATGGATGTGCCGGTGATGGCATGGGCCAGCGAGGAGGGCGTAGATGACGATGTTATCATCGAGCGTTTGTGTGATGCATCGGACGAAATGATGGCGACAAAAGTTGCGCAATTCGGCCCTGAGACCATGCGCAATATTGAAAAGCAGGTCTTGCTGCAAACGATTGACGGGAAATGGCGTGACCATTTGCTGACGCTTGAACATCTGCGTTCTGTCGTGGGTTTCCGCGGCTATGCCCAGCGTGACCCGCTGAACGAATACAAGACAGAATCGTTTCAGATGTTTGAAACCCTGCTGGATTCATTGCGCGAAGAAGTGACGCAAAAGCTGTCGCAAATTCGGCCTCTTTCCGAGGAAGAACAACAGACGATGATGCAGCAAGTGCTGACGCAGCAGCAAGGGCTTGCGCCCGCTGGAGCCGGTGCTCCCGCGGCCAGTGCAGCCGGTGGGTTTGACGAAAATGACGACACCACATGGGGCAATCCGGGTCGCAATGACAGCTGCCCTTGTGGCTCTGGCAAGAAGTTCAAGCATTGTCATGGGCGGTTGGTTTAACCCACCCGATTCGAAACGGAATAATTTCCGCAGCTTTGATTGTGGCAAGATAATGGCGCATATTTCGTAGGCTGGATCAGCACGCCTACTATATATAGGGCTTATTTTCGTTGGCGCTCCATATCTGGATCGCTGTGACTGCGCTGCCTCACCAAAATCTTATCTATTTTCACCATGTGGAAATGACAGGTTTTCGCGCATAATGGACGTCGGGTGGGAGCATTGGTAATGGAGGCAACCATGCTCAATAAGAAGAGCTATAAGACAGCAGCGGCAACAATTATTATCGCCGCAACCGCAGGATTTGTGATGCAGAACGGCGATGCCCTTGCGGCACGTTTTGCAATGGCGGATTCACCCCAACCGCAAGTGCAGCCGGTTCAGGATATCCAGCTTGCGGCGGCAGAAATTGTCGATAATGGCGCATCAATCTCGCCTACAACCGCACAGGTTCCAGCGGATACATCCGGCCTTGCCAATCGCGTCAACAGCGCCGAGCAGAACTATGTTTCGCCCAATCTGGCAGCGGATCAACCCCTCAGCCCGCTTGGATTGGCCTGTGATGTGACGCTTACAGCGACCNAAGCAGCGGGCGCAATGGTGACGCTTGATTTCAAGGCGCCATGCCACACGAATGAAACCGTAACGGTCAATCACGAGGGTTTGACCTTTACTGCGGTAACGTCCGACATTGGCCATTTTACATCCGTGGTGCCGGCAATGGCCATGATGGCATCGTTCGAGTTGGAGCTACTGGACGGCGAGACCATTTCAGCCACAGCAAATGTGCCGGAAGTATCCGGTTACGACAGGGTCGCCGTGCAATGGGTTGGCGAAAGCGGTCTTAGGATTCACGCCCTTGAATTGGGTGCAGATTACGGTGAAAGCGGCCATGTCTGGGCCGAGGCCCCGCAATCGGTTGCCAAAGCGCTGCAAGCGCGTGGTGGATATATCACCGAACTTGGCAATATTGACTACCCCGCCGCAAGACACGCCGAGATTTACAGTTTTCCGACCGGCCAGATCCATAAATCCGGCGTGGTTCGTCTTAGTGTCGAGGTCGAGGTGACCGCCAACACTTGTGACAAGGAAATCACGGCACAAGCGCTGCAAAGCGGGGTTGATGACGGGGTTTCCATCGTTGATCTGACGCTATCTATGCCCGCCTGTGATGCCATTGGTGATTTTCTGGTGTTGAATAATCTTCTCAGAGACTTCAAGATCGCACAGAACTAAAACTGATGCGGTAATCTTGGGAAGATAGATGAGAATTCTTCGTGCGGCGGCCCTCGCCGCACTTTTCATATTAGGACTGCTTGTGCCGGCATTGGCCCAAGATGTGACGCTAACCTCGCGCGATGGCAAGGTTTCGGTCAGTGGCACGCTGTTATCTTTTGATGGTGAATTTTACCGGATTGAATCGATATATGGCGCGTTGACACTGGATRGCACCGGCGTGACCTGCGCGGGCGTGGGCTGTCCAAATCTGGAAACCTATGTGGCTGAATTTTCAATCGCCGGAGCGCGGCCAATGGGCGAGGTGCTGTTGCCCGCATTGGTCGAGATGTTCGCCGATCAAAGCGCTATGTTGGTGCACCGGATTGTGCAGGGTGATACGCAGTACTCCTATGTTCTGCGACTGCGCGATGCCGGCGAAGATGTTGCGCGCATTTCCTTTCGGATGTCCAATACCGATGATGGCTTNGCCAAGATGTTGGCGGGTGATGCAGACATGGTTCTGGCAATGCGCGAGATCAGCGCAAGCGAGGTTAAGGCCGCGCAAAAGGCAGGTTTGGGCGATATGAAACGCGCCGCCCGCAGCCGGATCGTGGCGCTGGACGGGTTGGTGCCGGTTGTGGCCAAAAATAACCCGGTTGTGGCGATTTCCATGATGGATCTGGCGCAGATTTTTGCCGGTGAAATGACCAATTGGCAGGACATCGGCGGGCCGGATGCACCGATCTATTTGCATTTGCCCGCGCTGGATTCCGGATTGGCGCAGCGGTTTTTGACAGATGTTATGCAGGTTGCAGCCCTTGATGTGGCCACGGCCGCAATGCGCCATGCTTCTGCCGCCGCTGTGGTCGATGCGGTTGCGACTGATCCGTTTGCCATCGGGATCACCCGGTTTTCCGAAGTCGGCAATGCAAAGATACTGGCGTTAAGGGGCGCGTGTGGCATGGCGTTTCAGGCGACGCCACAGGCCCTGAAATCTGATGACTACCCCCTGACCGCACCCCTGTTCATCTACACACCGGCGCGCCGTTTGCCAAAAACCGCGCGAGAGTTCCTGACATTCCTACGGTCGCCAGCGGCGCAGCGGGTGGTTCGGTATGTCGGATTTGTTGATCAGGATGTGAGCGAGATAGGCATTGGCGAGCAAGGCAAGCGGTTTGCCAATGCGATTGCATCAGCGGGCGAAGAAACCCGTCTGGAGGAATTGCAGCGGATGGTTAACGTGTTGCGCCCCGCGTCGCGTCTGACCATTACGTTCCGGTTCAATACAGGATCGTCGTCGCTGGATGCACAATCGCGCTCCAATGTGGTTCTGTTGGCGCGATTGCTAGAGGCAGGCACCTATGACGGTCACGAATTGATGTTTGTCGGGTTCAGTGACGGGGATGGCGACGCGGGCGTGAACCTGAATATTGCCAAGCGACGTGCCGTGGCGGTGCGGGCAGCGGTAACCAAGGCCGCGACCACATTAAAACCAGCGCAAATGTCGTTGAGCATCAAGGCCTTTGGCGAAGCACTGCCGATGGCGTGCGATGACACCGAATGGGGACGGCAAGTGAACCGGCGGGTCGAGGTGTGGNTGAAGTAGGGCTGGCTACAGATACCCTTCGCTGCGAAAGCTAAGCTCGCGGGATTTTCCGATGATCAGGTGATCGTGCAGGGTCAGGCCCAATGCCAATGCCGCATCCTGTATCTGGTTGGTCATAGTGATGTCAGAATCCGACGGGGTCGGGTCGCCGGACGGGTGATTATGCACCAAAAGCAGCGCCGAAGCATTTAGTTCCAGCGCCCGTTTCACCACCTCGCGCGGGTAGACCGGCACGTGGTCTATGGTGCCTTTGGCCTGTTCCTCATCGGCGATCAGCACGTTTTTGCGGTCCAGATACAGCACGCGGAACTGTTCCGTTTCGCGGTGGGCCATGGTGGTGTGRCARTARTCCAGMAYYGCATCCCARCYGGAMAWMACATGYYKTTKCATCACGCGGGCGCGGGCCAGACGGTGTGCAGCGGCCTCGACAATCTTTAGTTCCAGCACCACGGCATCGCCCACACCTTTGATTTCGCACAGACGTTCCGGTGGGGCAGAAATGACGCGGTTGAAATCGCCAAACTGGTCCAGCAATCGCCACGCCAATGGTTTCACATCGCGGCGCGGGATGGCGCGGAACAGGACCAGTTCCAGCATCTCGTAATCAGGTATTGCGGTGGCACCCCCCTCAAGGAACCGCGTGCGCAGACGTTTACGGTGATCGCGGATGTAAGAGGGTTGCGGCGCGGATTTGGGCGCCACAGCCTCGTCCGACCCGTTAAACAGGGGCAGCGGCATTTCAGAGAAACGGTTTTGCGTGGCCATAGTGGCTACGTTCGCCCGATATGGTGAATATTTGGTTAATCCAAATTAGCCCGTGCCTAACTCTTCATCCCGTCCCAAAAGGTTTTCACCTTCGAGAAGAAGCTGGAGCCGTTGGGGTTGTTATCCGCCGCCACGTCTTCAAACTCGCGCATGATTTCTTTTTGGCGCGTGGTCAGGTTGACGGGTGTTTCCACCGCCAACTCAATAAACATATCGCCCGTGCCATTGCCGCGAAGTGCTGGCATCCCTTTGGAGCGCAGGCGCATCTGGCGGCCGGATTGCGAACCGGCGGGCACTTTGACACGGCTGCGGCCACCGTCGATGGTGGGCACTTCGATATCACCCCCCAATGCGGCGGTGCCGATGCTGACAGGGACATGGCAATATAGGTTCACACCGTCGCGCTGGAACAGGGCGTGCTCGTTCACCTCGATAAAGATATATAGGTCACCTGCGGGTCCACCACGCAGGCCCGCCTCGCCTTCGCCAGCCAGACGGATACGGGTGCCGGTTTCGACGCCAACGGGGATGTTGACGGAAAGCGAGCGTTCCTTGTCGGTGCGGCCAGCGCCACTACAGGCTTTGCAGGGGTTGTTGATCATCTGGCCAGCGCCCTGACAGGTGGGGCAGGTGCGCTCGACGGTAAAGAAACCCTGTTGCGCACGGACCTTGCCCATGCCCGAACAGGTGGGGCAGGTGACAGGTTCGGCACCGCTTTCGGCCCCTGTTCCGGAACATTCCGAACAGGCGATCGAGGTTGGCACGCTGATGGTTTTCTGGATGCCAGCGAAGGCTTCTTCCAAGGATACGCGCAGGTTATAGCGCAGGTCGGAACCGCGCGTGGCGCGTGGGCGTCCGCCGCCACGTTGTCCGCCCATAAAGTCACCGAACAGATCGTCAAATACGTCCGAGAATGCYGAKGARAAATCRCCRTKYSCGCCGGGGYGYCCGCCACSWRRRCCWYSYSSYMYRCCACCTTCAAACGCTGCATGACCAAAGCGGTCATAGGCGGCGCGTTTTTCTGCGTCTTTCAGAATCTCGTGCGCCTCGTTCACTTCTTTGAACTGGTCTTCGGCTTTCGGGTCGTCGGTATTGCGATCGGGGTGCAGTTCTTTGGCCTTCTTGCGGTAGCCTTTTTTGATCTCGTCCGCAGAGGCACCCTTCTGGATGCCTAACAAATCGTAATAATCGCGCTTTGACATGTCGTTTCCCCTTTCGGGAACGCGGAAGGCCGACCTGATAATATGTCAGGTCGGCCTATGGCGTGGTTATCGCCTTACGCGCGTTTGTCATCGTCCAGATCTTCAAAATCGGCATCGACAATATCATCATCAACACCCGAAACATCGTCTTCGGGGTTTGACTCGGTTTCTTCACCGGCTTCTTCGGCGGCGGCTTTGTAGATCGCCTCGCCCAGTTTCATTGCCGCTTCGGTGACGTTCTGGATGCCGGATTTGATYTTSCCGGYKTCTTCRSTTTCCAACTSRTCMTTKAGCGCGACAATGGCCAGYTCGATGGCYTCGATGGTGGTCGGGTCCACCTTGTCTTTGTGCTCTTCCATTGCCTTTTCAGTCGAATGGATCAGGCTCTCGGCCTGGTTCTTGGCTTCGATCAGCTCTTTGCGCTCTTTATCGCCYTCAGCATTCTCTTCCGCCTCTTTGACCATTGCCTCGACCTCGTCATCGGTCAGGCCGCCCGAGGCTTGAATGGTGATGACCTGTTCCTTGCCGGTGCCTTTGTCTTTGGCGCTGACCGATACGATGCCGTTGGCATCAATGTCAAAGGTCACCTCGATCTGTGGCAAGCCACGCGGCGCTGGCGGGATATCCTCCAGGTTGAACTGACCCAGAATTTTGTTGTCTGCCGCCATTTCGCGTTCACCCTGGAACACGCGGATGGTTACGGCGTTCTGGCTGTCCTCGGCGGTCGAAAACACTTGAGATTTCTTGGTCGGGATCGTGGTGTTGCGGTCGATCAGGCGGGTGAACACACCGCCCAGTGTCTCGATGCCCAGCGACAGCGGGGTTACATCCAGCAGAACCACGTCTTTGACATCGCCTTGCAGAACACCGGCCTGAATGGCAGCGCCCATGGCAACCACTTCGTCAGGGTTCACACCCTTGTGCGGTTCTTTACCAAAGAATTTGCTGACTTCTTCAACCACTTTTGGCATCCGCGTCATACCACCAACCAGAACGATCTCGTCGATGTCACCGGTGGAAATACCCGCATCTTTCAGCGCGTCTTTGCACGGCTTCAATGTCGCCTTGATCAGATCGCCAACCAGGCTTTCCAGCTTGGCGCGGGTCAGTTTCATCACCATGTGCAGCGGTTGCCCGCCGTTCGGGTCCATGCTGATAAACGGTTGGTTAATCTCGGTCTGCGTGGCCGAGGACAGTTCGATCTTGGCTTTTTCGGCGGCTTCTTTCAGCCGTTGCAGTGCCATCTTGTCCTTGGACAGATCAACGCCGGTTTCCTTTTTGAATTCATCCGACAGATATTTAACAATCTTCATGTCGAAATCTTCACCACCAAGGAACGTATCGCCATTGGTGGATTTCACTTCGAACAACCCGTCGTCGATTTCCAGAATGGTGACATCGAATGTGCCACCACCAAGATCATAAACCGCAATCGTCTGGGTTTCTTTCTTGTCCAGACCATAGGCCAGCGCCGCCGCTGTGGGTTCGTTGATAATACGCAGCACTTCCAGACCGGCGATTTTGCCGGCATCTTTGGTGGCTTGGCGCTGGGCGTCGTTGAAATAGGCAGGCACGGTGATCACGGCTTGTGTCACTTCCTCGCCCAGATAGCTTTCGGCGGTTTCCTTCATTTTTCCAAGGATAAATGCGGAAATCTGGCTGGGGCTGTATTTCTCGCCACCGGCCTCGACCCATGCATCGCCATTGCCGCCATCAACGATGGAATAGGCTACATGCTTTTGATATTTTTTGATTGCGGCGTCATCTGCGCGACGACCAATCAGGCGTTTAACAGCAAAAATGGTGTTTTCGGCGTTGGTGACAGCCTGACGTTTGGCGGGCTGGCCAACCAGACGTTCGTTGTCTGTAAACGCAACGATAGACGGCGTTGTACGCGCACCTTCGGCGTTTTCGATAACCCGCGGTTGCGAGCCGTCCATGATGGAGACACAAGAGTTTGTGGTCCCCAGATCGATCCCAATGACTTTAGCCATGTTCATATCCTTTTCTTAGGCGATGTTGTGGTGCGTGGCCCTAATGAGGCATCCACGCGCCAATCCCAGATTTCATCGAGGACTCGCCTCGATCATGCTTCACGGGGTATATAAGGAGGGGGTATGCGCCCTGCAAGACGCAGAGGGGCCTATTAATAGAGATTGAGGGAGAAAAATTGATTCAATTTCAATATTTATAGCGCTTTGCATTCAAAGTGAGGCAATAAGCGTTGGAAGTCGCCCGCACTTGGGGTGAATTCCGATTCAGGTTAAATGCAAATTGCTTTAGCGCTGTTTTATCAGGAAACCGTTTTGCCGCTAAAAAACGAAATCCTCTGCCGTCAAATCTGCAACCTGTAATATGCCGCTGTCTGCCTCGATATGAAACCGGTCATCCCTGAAACTAACCTCCACACCATACAGTTTCTGGACAAACATTAGCTGATCGATGGAATAGAGCATGGCAAAATCGGTCAGGTCAATTTTGTCGATCCCGTCCTCGAAATCCATTACACTGTCCATGCGACGGTCCTGACGGAACACAAAAATATCTGCACCACTTTCCCCCCACATTACATCAACCCCGGCGCCATCAATGATCCGGTCGTTGCCAGCCCCGCCGAACAGGGTGTCATTGCCGTCAAATCCGACGATCACATCATCATTTACGGTGCCGTGGATTATATCATGGGTATCTGTACCGACGATCTGGTCGCCCAGCGGGCCAAGGTCAACAGTGAACTGGGTTACGCCCACCTCGGATCCTGACACAAATACCTGTAGTTCCGTGCCCACAACCGTTGCCGCGATTGCCGTGATATTTGTCAGGGTGGTATCCAGTTGATCTGCCAATGTCAAAAGGTGGTGCAACTGCCCGTCGGCGGTGATCTCGAACATTGAAATGCCATCATCCGACCCGCCGGCAAAAAGATAGGTATGCTGCCCAACGGTGACAATTTCCAATGCAGTGRCCCCGTCAAAGCGTGTCGACAGATCATCCAGCAGGTGGTCCTTCATAAACAGACCGCCCCATTGATTGACCTGAATAACCGACAAAGTGCCGCTGCCCGATCCCGCAACAATCAGATACAGCCGCCCGCCAATTTCGGCGACCTCCAATGCGGTTGGCGCGTCAACAAACAGACCGTTGCCGGGGTCCAGCGTGCCGCGTTCGCGCACGTTTCCCCATTTCCCCATCCAATAAGCAGTGACCCCGTCTTCGGCGGCCGACGCAACAAAGAAAAAACTACGGGTGTGGAAATTGGCGCTGGCCATGGCGTCGACCGTGCTGATGTGGGCGCGGGCGTTGTCATCAAAATGGCGCCGGTATTGCAGTGACAGATCATCACGCACCCGAAAGGTGCTGAACCCTTCAACCCCTGCCTGACTGGAAACCATAAAGGTTTTTCCGTCCAGCTGGATAATCTCGGTGTTGCTGAAATGGCCGATCTGGTCTGACGGGGCCCACAGTTCCTTGATTGAAACAAAACTGCCATCATTATCCAGCCGGTGAATTGCCAGCCGGTTATCATACGTCCCCGATGGCAGCAGCACATCTTGTCCGGCAATGGTGGCCAGGGTGATTTCCTCGATCCCGAATGTGCCGGTGTTATAGGCATATGTCAGTTCGGAAAGCAGGCTGGCGCTGGCCCCGCCTTGAAGGCTCCATGCGGTGATGCCGCTGGTGACGTCGGATGCGATATATAAAACAGGATTAATCCCGCCCCGAATTTCAAGATCGGTAATTCCAGTCAGCGCTTCGCTGGGCAGCGTATGTGTTGCCGTATGAGTTATCTGCACCATGTTACCCCCTAGGCCGATAGTTGCGGGGTTATTTCTGGCAGGCCGATATGGAAGCATGAAAGCGACAACATGGCAGAACTACGGAAAGTCGCGCGGATTTGAATCACTCTTTTCGTAAAACTCACCTGATGCTGGCGTGAAGGGCGCGTTTGTTCATTAGGGGTAAACCAAGTTTTCCGACACTCGCCGAATGACACAAGAATCACCTGGCCCTGGAATCTGCGATGCGGTTGTCGTTCTGCCTGTGCTGAACGAGGCGGGGTATATCGAGGATGCGGTGAATGATCTGCGTGGTAGCAATGCGGGCGTTATGGTCTGGGTGATGGATGGCGGCAGCACGGATGGCACCATTGATCTGGTGCGTGCAATGGCGGCAAAGGATGCGCAGCTACACCTGTTTAATAACCCGGGTGGCAGCCAAAGCCATGCGATGAACCTTGCGGCGCAAATGGCGGCTGATGCCGACTGCCGGATCATGGTTCGGGCGGATGCGCATTGCCGTTATCCGGCAGAATTTGTGCACGGGATGATCGGGTTACTGTCCGAAAAAGTGGCGGATAGCGTGACAGTGCCCCTGATTGCGACGCAGGTTGCCTATACCCGCTGGCAATTGGCCAATGGTGAATTGCAGCGCAGTTGGCTGGGCAATGGTGGCGCACGGCACAGGCAGTTGGGCCGGTCCGGCTGGGTTGATCACGGGCATCACGCGGCACTTCTGCTGGACCGGTTTTTGGCAGTTGGCGGCTATGATATTAATTTGCGCGCCTGCGAGGATGTTGATTACGACCATCGGCTGCAGATTGCAGGTGGACGGATATGGTTTGCGGCAAACTGGCCGGTGGTTTACATGCCCCGCGCCAATCCGCGTGCCACATGGCAGCAAATGTTGCGCAACGGGCGGGCGCGAATGCAGGTTGCTCTCAAACACCGCAGGCGCCTGAATCGGCGCCAATTGTTGCCCGTTGTCGCATTGTCGGGCTTGATCGGTGCGCCTTTGGGTCTAATCTGGTGGCCTGCTGCCTTACCCGCGATATGCTATCTGACATTAGTCACGGCGCTGGCCCTGCGTATTGGGCGCAAAGGCGGATTTATCCACAGTATGCGAATTGCAGTCTTGGCCGTGACCTCTCATGCGGGCTTCGGTGCAGGTGTGTTACGCGGCTTGATGAACCGGAGGGCACCCATATGACGCGCCCAAACCTGTTTCTCGTGGCATCCCCGCGGTCGGGGTCGACCCAATTGGCCCAGTGGCTAAATTCCCATCCTGACATCACCTTAAGCGCTGTCAAAGAACCAAACCATTTTTCGGCCGATGAATTTGACCCTGAATATGTTGCCGCCAGCCATCTGAATGATGTTGATCCAACGGCCTATGTGCGCAGGCGGCAGCAGAAACCGGCGCAATTTGCCGTATTCCGCAACCGCGCTGATTACGAATTGTTGTTTGAACAGATGCGCTCCCCATGGCGGATGGAGGCATCGACCAGTTATCTGTCCTGCCCTGACGCACCGGATTTGATCCATGAATACGCACCAAACGCCCGCCTGATTATTCTAACACGCAACCCTCTGCAACGGGCGTTGTCACATTACAGGCTGGCGCGCCGCACGGGTCGGGTTCAGGCGTCCTTGCCTGAGATACTGAAGGCAGAGCTGGCCGGAGAAACCCCGCTGGCCGCCCGTTTCCTGTTGCGCCCATCCCGCACAGTCGAGGGGATAAAGCGAATAAAAGCGCTGTTTCCGCCAGCACAGTGCCTGTTTTTGGAGTTTGAAACGATGATCCAGAGCCCTGAAGCGGTGCTTTTCCAATTGGCAAACTGGCTTGATATTGACCACACCCGCTTTGACACAAGCGTTGAGGCGCGCAACGCGGGCGTGCTGCCCCGATTTGCACGACTGAATGCAATCCTTGAAAAATCCGGTGCCAAAACCGCGTTGCGCCGCGCATTGCCCGCATTCGCAAAACCCGCTTTGAAACGGCTGTGGTTCGATCACAATCGCCAGATCATTATTCCGGCCAATGATATTCAAGCCCTGTCAGCCGCATTGGAAACACTATGAAAGTGCTGATTGCCCACGCGGACCTACGCGCAAACGGGGGTGCCGAATCCTACGCCCTTGCGATTAAGGACCGGTTGCTTGCTGCTGGGCATACGGTTGGGTTGCTGGATATCACCGGCCACACCCCGCCCGATACGCCGCATTCCGACCCTGCCTTGTTCCGGCTGGGCAGGATGGCCGGGCTTAGGCGGTTCACCTTGTGGAAATACGCATTGGTCTGCCGTATTTTGCCGCGCATTGCGGCTGATTATGACTATACGGTCCTTAGTTTTGGCGAGGGGCCGGAGGTGCCCTGCCCATCCCTGCACATTCGTCATGCACCCGCGGTATTTTCCAGTCATCCGGATTTGCTGGCGGTTCTGGGCGCCCGAAAACCCACCATGCAACTGCGCCGTCTTTACGCTTGGGTCTGTCGGCAGGTTGCAGGCGTAAATTCCGCAAAGACTGCACAGGTCAGAACCGTCACAAATACGCAATGGACCGCAAAACAGGCTCTAACTCACTGCAATATTGCCAATCCAGTAGTGCTATATCCAAAGGTCGCTCCTGCCAGACATGCGCAGGCGAGCGTGCGGCGCGAGCCATACCATATGATTGCCATTGGCCGGATCGTGCCCAATAAACGGCTAGAAGATGCCATAGCGGTTTTGGACCAATTGATCGCCCGCGGGCTGCCCGCGACGCTCCAGATTATCGGCCGTGCCGACAGTGCCTATGCCACCCGTTTCCTGCACCGTTGCCAGAACCACCCGGGGCTGATCCTGAACCCGAATGCCGACCGTGCGACCCTGATACAAGCGCTTGCGCAAGCGCGTGTCGGAATACATCCGTATCGCTCCGAACATTTCGGCATTGCTGTGGCCGAAATGATATGCGCCGGTGTGGTGCCGCTGGTGCATAACAGCGGTGGGGTTTGTGAATTGGTGGAAAACCCTGAATTACGGTTTAGCGATACTGCAGATTTGGCCGATAAGGCCATGCGCCTGATGCAACTTCCTGTCAAAGATTGCGAGGCGTTATCTGCCCGATTGCAAAGTACGGACGCCTTGCAGCAAGCCCTGAATTTTGATGCCCACCTGGACCAGATTATTAAAACCGAGCTTGCTGCATGAAACGGTATCGCGCCGAGCAAACCCTGTTGCCCCTATGGGCAATTGCAGCTGGTCTGGCGTTGTGGATGCCCGCTGTCGGGGTGCCGGTCTGGGTGTTGCCGATGCAGCCGATGGATATCGTCGTGCTGGCRGGGTTGCCGTTACTGGCGGCGTTTGTGCGGGCGCTGTCACGCACCGCCCTGCGGGTTTTACTGCCCTGTGCGGCCTCGATTGCGCTGTCCTGGGTGGCGATGGGGGGGCAGGTTCTGGTTCTGGGATGGACCGTAGTTTTTGCCCTGCCTTTTGTGGCACTGATGACGCTGACCTTGCTGGCCCCGCTGGCGCGCCGTCTATTTTTACGCAGCTTTCTGATTGGCGGCATGCTTTCGGCGGCGCTCTTTCTGCTCCAGATCACCTTTGGCGCCGAGGGGCTGGATTGGCGCAGCAATCTGGCCTTCCGTTTGCCACCGCAATACGGCCGCGCCTTTGCCCTGTTCCCCGAAGTGTCARCATTTACCACCCACGCGGCCATCACCTGCGGCATGGTGCTCGCCTTGATATTGCACCGGCAAAGCCCACCAAAACATCGCCGCCGTGCAGTAATATTGCTAGCCATTCTGGGACTAACGCTGTTGTTTTCCCGCTCAACAACCGTGCTTGTTCTGGTGCCTTTGTTGGGGGTAACGGCGCTATCATTAACCACGCGCCTGACGATGAATACACTATTGCTAAGCCTGATTTTAATCGCGGTTCTTAGCCTGTTCATGGCCTATTTCCTGCAAACATTTTATGCGGAACGTCTGGAATCAGATTCGGCAGGCCGGTCTGTGTCGATGCGGTTGGCATCCATGCTGGGCGGTCTTTCCCCGCTGATTAGCGGTGAAATGTTCGGTGTCGGCATCGGCGAAAACAGTCAGGTCACACGGCGGGCTTATGATGCGGCACAGGCGTTCGGGCTGCGGTTTGGCAAGCTGCCCGACGGGGTGAATTCGCAAATAATCGGGCGGATATTCGAGGAAGGCTGGGCCGCCGTTGTTCAAATGTCGGTGGCGGTCTGGATGTTGATGCGCAGCCGTGTATCGTGCCGCACAAGCCCCGAAATGGCGGCGCTGTTTGTATTGGCAATGGGCAGTTTTCTGTCGGCATTGATGATTTCAGGCTATCGCGGAATTTATACCAACTGGTTCTGGTTGGCCGCCGCCGCTGCCTGGGCCCCCGCCATGGCACGGCGTTATGCGGGGTCAGTAAACCGGAGGGCTGCATGGGTCGCGCCGTAGTTATTTCCGCCTTGGGCTGGCGCGGGGCGGGTGCCGTTATGTGGCTGCTTTATTGCTGGATGTTAACCCGCATTCTGGATGCGGGGGCCTTGGGCGAAGTGCTGTATGTGCTGGTTTTTTCCAGCTTTATCGCGGCGCTGATCAGTGCGGGCTGGGGGCAGATCGTGCTACGCGACGGTGCGCGATTTATGCAGGCGGGCCAGACAGATCAAATGACCGCCCTTGTCACTGATGCTGTGCGGGGTGGCGGTAGGCGCATTGCCATAATGGTGGTCGGGCTGGGTGTGGCCTATTTGGCCGAAATACTGCCAGCACCAGTTAGCACGGGGCGGATGGTGGTCATAACATGCGTCACTGCCGCAATATTGGCGCTTATCTTGATCTATTCCGCCGCGCATCGTGCCTGTGGCCATATGGTAAAGGCCTTGGCAGGGCAGGGCGTTGTGCGGGCGGTGTTGCCATTATTCCTGAGCCTCACATTGGCCCTAACCCAGCCCGTTTTACCAATATCTGCCCTGTTGATCCACCTCATATCATTGTGTTTTATTCTGGTCTGGTTGCTGCGGGGTTTGCCGCGTGACCGGACCGCTGGTAACCTCGCTAAATTAAACCGGCAATCCTTGCGTGACCTTAGCCTGGGGCAGGCGGGCTTCACGCTGCTGATGCATATGGATGTGCTGGTTTTGGGATGGGTCGTCGGGCCTGCCGAGGCGGGGATATACCTGATCGTTCGCCGGATATCCGGTTTGTTGGGGCTGGTTTTTGATGCCCTGCGCAATGCGGTCGGGCCCAGCCTGTCTGTTGCATTTCATCGGCAAAGCGCTTCGGAAACGGCGGCACAGGTGAACCGGCTGTTTTTACTGGTTGGCGGGGTGGCGGCAGCGGTGCTTGTCCTTGCTGCCAACGCTGTTTTGCCGCTGTTTGGGGCAGGGCAGGCAACAGTGGTGTTTTACTGGCTTTTGTTAGGGGGCATAACGCCGGCACTGTTCGGGGCGGCGGGGTTGCTGATGTCAATGGGCGGGCTTGAACGGGTGCGCCTTTGGCATATAGCAAGCCTTTTGCCGGTCAGCGCAATTGTTCTGGTTTGGGCCAGCACATTCGGGATTGCCAATTTGGCAATGGCCAGTGCGATGCTGCAATGGGCGTTGGGGGCAGGCGGTGCCATCGCCTTGCATATGCAATTCGGCATTCGGCCGGGCGCTTTGTCCTTTGGCCAATCACGTTAGATGTCCGGCGTCTAAATTCCGGTCCGGCGCAGCACCACCCCGACCGTGCGCCATAAAATGGTTAGGTCCGTGCGCAACGATGTCTTTAACAAATACCCGACATCCATCAGCACCCTGTCAGGGTAGCTGGTGTTATTGCGACCAGCGACCTGCCACACGCCGGTAATCCCGGGGCGCATCATCATATAGGCCCATTCGTATCCGGTATATTCCACCAGCTCTTTTTGCGGCACGGGACGCGGCCCGACCAGACTCATCTCGCCGCGTAGAACGTTCCACAGCTGTGGCAACTCATCCAGACTGGTTTTACGCAAAACCCGCCCGATGCGGGTGATCCTCGGATCGTCTACCAACTTATAACTTTCGGCCCATTCTTTGGCTGCCTTGGGATACATCACCAGATGCGCTGCCAAATGGGCCTCGGCATCGGGGACCATTGTTCTGATTTTCCAGCAGCGGAACTGACTGCCGCCCTTGCCAACCCGCAGGTGGCCAAATAATCCGGCACCACCATCCAGCCGAACCAGCACCCACAACCCCGCAACCAATGGCAACACCAGCGGCGACAGCAGGATAACCACGATTATATCCAACCATCGCTTTGCCCCGTCACGGTAATACTCCGCCTGCGCCATGCGCTGTTTGGCGGCGGTGTTCTCGTCAAATACTTGATGCTGCATGAATCCGGCCTTCTGAAACTACGCGCCCAGAAAACTGCATGATAGTTAAGGTCGTATTCACGCTCCGTCCGTAAAATACATCAAAATCAAGAGAGCCGGAGTTTTTCCAATGTCTGCCCTGCTTCCGCATTTTGCCAGTATCGCGCCGTCAGCCCCGCATCCGGCCGAGCAGGCCGAAGTTCTGGACCTGACACATCTGGTCGGGGTGTTGTGGCAGGGCAAGGTAAAACTGGTTGCAGCAGCGCTTGTTGCGGCAATGATTGGCGGTGTTTGGGCGGGCTTTGTGGCCACGCCATACTATCAGGCAACCGCCGTTTTGATGTTATCAACACCCGAAGAGCAACTGCCAGCACTCGGTTCGCTTGTTCCGGGGTTAAGTGCTGGCAATAGTGCCGCCAATACCGAAGTCGAGATTATCCATTCCCGCAGCTTGATCGGGACTGTGGTTGATGATCTGGGGCTTGAAACCGATCCGGAGTTTAACCCCGAAATGCACAGGGGCATGGTCTATGCTGCTAAAAGGTTTCTCAGGTATTGGGTCCCACCGACATGGATTTCACCCGCAGTAGCATTATCGCCGGATCAGATCAGAACCCTGACAATCGACCGAATGCTGCAAGCGATATCCGTCAGCAACATTCCCGACAGTATGATTTTTGAAGTTGTCGTTGAAAGCAAACATGCCCCAAAGGCCGCACAAATCGCCAACACACTTGCGACGCATTACATTGACCGCCAGATTGATGAAAAAATCCATACGAATGAACAGATTGTCGAATGGTTGTCGACCCGCGTAACCCAGTTGCAGGCGCAGCTTGAAACAGACAAAAGCACGCTGGCACGGTTTTCAGCCGATATGGAGTTGATAACAGCGGAAACCCACGCGTCACTGGCGATACGGCTAAAAGAGATGCGGTTAAGGATTACAGTTATAGAATCAACCGAATCCCAAAGAAGCACGGTGCGCACCCAAACCCAGCTGTCTGAATTGCGCGTGTTGGAACAGGAACTGTCTGCAATGCTGGAGCGCCAATCAAAAGATCTGGTTCATGTGCAACAGCTTGAGCTTGAGGTGCAGGCGTCGCAATTGGTCTATGCGCAGTTTCTGGGGCGGTTTAATGAAAGTGC
The DNA here is from genome assembly GCA_002732995.1 of Marinosulfonomonas sp. Taxonomy (GTDB): domain Bacteria; phylum Pseudomonadota; class Alphaproteobacteria; order Rhodobacterales; family Rhodobacteraceae; genus Profundibacter. The sequence continues at coordinate 21,553 of NVTS01000037.1, forward strand.
TGCGCAAATGGATATCACCCAGCCAGACAGCTCGATTCTGTCAATGGCTGAAACGCCGGTGGTGCCAACACGCCCCAGACCGGCATTGGTGGTTTTGATGGCGGGGGTGTTGGGGGCTTTGCTGATGGGTGTTCGTATATTGCGGCGCGATATGACGCATAAAACCTTTCATACACAGCAAGAACTGGAAGAAGAAACAGGTCAGGTGGCGCTGGGCCAAACCCTGAAATTTCCACGCTGCAAGTTTGGCACGATGATGTCAAGGATTGCCAATAGCGGTGATGATAAAAATGCGGACAGTTTGCGATATTTGCGCAGTCAGGTTTTGCCCATGCAGGGCCAGACATCCAAAGCGGTTATGATAACATCGTCGCTTCCGAATGAGGGCAGGTCGGTGTTAACCTTGGCGCTGGCCCATTCGATTGCACAGATGGRTCGGCGGGTTTTGGTGATTGACGGGGACTTGCATCGGCAGGGCTTGCAACACCTGCTAAAGCCAGCATCCAATGGCTTATATGCAGCACTTCGGCAGGGCACTCCGCTAGATGAATCCATTTGGCGGTGTGACGATCTATGTGTAGATATCCTCAGCGGGACTGCCGAAGAACTGGAGCCTGCAAACCTGTTCGCTCTGGCATCATTTCGGCGGCTAATGCGGTCTGCACGCGATACATATGATGTGATTCTTATTGATACCCCACCGGTGCTTGCAGCCTCTGATGCCCAGATCATCGGGGGGCGTGTTGATTCAATATTATACGCAGTAAAGTGGGGCCAAACGGATATGCGGGCGTTAAATGACGGGTTGGACAGCCTAAAGAAAGGCGGATTAAAGGTGGACGGATTGGTGTTGACGCAGGTTGACTCCAAACGCCAACGCCGCTTTGCGCCAAATTACCATGCGGGTCTACAAGGCTATCGCAAGTATTCCGCCCCCAAACCTAGCGCATAGCAGTGGCAAACGGGAACGGCGCGAACCACAAATTGCGACACATTCCACAATATGAATATAAAGCCTTCCGTAATGGGGCGGTCCATGTCAAGCAAATTATGTCGCGTAAAAACAACGCAGCGCCTTTTGCCCACGTATTGGAACGGCCGGCACCGTGAAGGAGCTGTATCAGAATGCTACCAGCCTCACTCTGATATCCCTGTGTCCATGTTGTGTGTGTGCTCAACTGAATATCTGACATTTCAAAGTGGTCCCACTGCCGGGTTTTCGCTTCCGTCCGTAGTCAGCCCTTAGCTGCCACAAGATACTTTGTCCAAATAGTTCCCGTGTGCCCATCTTTCCTGCGTGCTCTAACAAGCCGGCACGAGGCGGTCTTCGGCATCATCGGGGACTACGTCCCGGCAAGGGACTTCTGTAAGCCAGCACTATCAAGTGCAGCCAAACTCTCCTTCTTGTATAAACATGTATGCGATCAAGGAAACTTACACCTTTTTCGCCCCAGTAGAAGCTGCGCGGGTATAGCAAAATTCGGTCTCATCAACCCACATCCGGTGCAGAACCACACCAATGCGCCGCGCCAAAGCAACTGTCGCACGTTTCTTACCGCGACGTTGCGCAACACGCAAAGCCCATGCCGTGAGCCAGTTGTTCTTACCACGGCTCAACATCACCGTAGCCGCCTGGAAAAGGGCAACTCTCAAGGCAACATCACCTGCCTTTGTGATGCTGCCAACGACATCTTTTTCACCGGACTGGTTGCGGCGAGGTGTCAACCCGACCCATGGCCCAACGTCTTTGGACGATCGAAAACGACCGGGATCATCAATCGCGGATCTGACTGTTAACGCCACAACGGTACCGACACCGGACATGGTCATCATCAATTTGCAGATCGGGTCGGCTCGTGCCAAATCCCGAACAAGGTTCCCCAAAACGGTATATTCCTCACGCAAAACTGTACGTGCCCGCAGAACAGGTTCTGCCGCAGCTTGCAGCATCGAGTTACCTTCAGTGAACCACTACCGGCTGACGCCGGTAGCATCCCGTTTGGAATGTAATTCCAGGTACTGCATGATGATCTCGTCGGTCACATTCCCCGATGTTGTC
>NVTS01000038.1 GCA_002732995.1 Marinosulfonomonas sp.
CTGTTTTTGATACTGCTTTTGCGCAGTCTTTTTTACATGATAACGACCACTTCGAAGATAAATAATGCCAGCAATTTCCGCCAATGCCGTCAGCGCGGCAAGGCGCAACTGCCGATCCTCATCACCCGCAGCTTGCAGCAGTGCCGGAACAGCGATCTCACCGGCCCGTTCAATGGCCTCGATCACCCCGACCCGGAATTTTTGCGGGATTTCGGCGTTCGAGAGCACATGCAGCAGCCCCTTGGCCGCCTCTGGCCCTTTGAGGGCAATCAGCGCCAGCGCGGCCTGCTTGGCGGCTTCCGGATCACCGGTGATCGCCTTTTGCACGGCACTCACCAGATCTTCATCTTTGAACTGCTCGGGGTTGGCTTTGATGATTTTGAACACTTCAACGCGCACTTCGGGTGCTGGATCCTTGATCAGATCCCACAGCAACAGCGTGTTTTGCAAACCGGCGTGTTTGACAACCGAGGCCCGAACCGAACTGTCTTCATCACCAAACAACGGCTTGAGCCGGTCATCGGCCGCGTCCAGGTTTTCCAGCGCAAGGCGGCGGATTTCCGGCTTCACATCAGCGATCATGCCGCCGCGCAAATCATCCAGATGCGGGTTGTCGGACATGCCAACAGCCCGCACAATGCGGCGGCACATGCGGGTGTCGCCTTTGCCGTATTCACCGATAATGGCCAAGGCACCCGCCTCGCCCATCCGCGCCAGCGCCCGCAGGCCAGGTTCGGTCAGATCCTGCGCCTCTTCATCCAGCATCGCCTCGAGGATTTCCGGCACCGCCTCTTCGGGGGCAAAAACGCCCAAGCCCTCGAATGCAGACATCTGGATGTCGACCCAACTGTCCCACTCATCGGTGTAAAACTCCTCTTCGTCCCAAGCGACATCGTCTTCGGAGCGCGATACAGCCAATTTGCGCAACAACGGCACGAGAGGCTCGTAACGCATTGTGATCAGCGCTTTGATGGCGGCGCGCTTTACATCGGATTCAGGATCACCAACCAAATTCTCCATCAGCTTTGCGGCTGTGGCAGGATCGTTTAATTCCCCCAGCGCAAACGCTGCGTCAGTTCGCACGTCAGGATCTTCATCAAGCAAGGCGGCAACCAGAGGAGCCGCAGATTCGGGCAACCCCATACTGCCCAGCGCCCGCGCAGCAGCACAGCGGTGAACATCGATTCCGTCGGTTAAAATAGCTGTTAATCTGTCGCGCGCTTCGGTTTTCATGGTTTATCCACCTTTGAGTGTTCAAGGCAGAGTATCGGTTCCGAAAATTTCGCGCATTGATGTGCGTCAAGCATTGTTACGCCGCCCCCAGTTTTAGCCAGGGCCGGCGAAATGTCACACGTTAGATCAGGGCGCCCGCGTTTGAGCGCCCTGACCGTTTGCTATACTTCGATGTCGCGTGGTGCGAAGGACATCGAGCGGAAGCTATGTTTGTATGGCGATTCACCGATTTTGGTGACCTTCGCAATACCCATTTTATAGTTATAGTTCCCGCTGATCCAGTCCACGACCCGACCCGCCAAAGCATTGGCTGGCTGGCTGTAGTGCAAGAAGTCCATATACATGACCCCCGGTTTCACAGCGCGTGTGACCATCGCAACCGCGGTGATCGCGGCCTCTGACATTTCAACATTTCCCTTGGCCATTTGGCCGGTCCAGGAAAAATCAGAACTCTCTACACCCAATGTGACGTCTTTCAGGCTTGGCACGCGATCATTTGACAGCAGAACCGTATCGCCACTTTCARTGCCGCGTTTTGCAGCATCTTCGGTGTTGATCTCGACCCAGTTGTCAGGCCAGCGCTGAACGATATATGGACGACGGGTGTCATCGAAACCCGACTGCCAACGTTCATTGGTACGACCGGATGTGCACCACAGCTCATCGCCTTTCGGTTTCATCCATTCCCAATAATCCGAGAACAGATCCCACGGTGATTTCTGCAAGTTACAGCGGCCGGTTTGCGAGTTGAAATGCGTCAACTTTTTGTTGAACATGTTCAATCCTGCCGGACCGGTCGGGTTCAGCTTGCGCTGTGTATCATGCAGACGCACAGTGCCTTCCAGCGTGCCATCATCTTTCATGGACACTGGTCCCTGAATACCGTTGGTTCCCATTTCGCGGAACTTCTGGTGCAGGGTTTTGCCTTCACGTTTGGCAGCCACTTTAACCATGTTAAAGTCTTTGCGGCTACCGCGCGTGAACTTGGCGGCCTCTTCAGCAACCTCGTTGGCGTCTTTCCAATCAAAGCCCTCAAAGCCCATTCTTTTGGCCAGTTGAGAGATGATCCACCAATCAGGTTTCGCTTCGCCCGGTGCATCATAGAATTTTTGATACAGACGGATACGGCGCTCGCCATTGGCCCGCAGGAAGTCTTCTTCGCCCCAGGTTGCGGCCGGGAAGACGATATCTGCGAACTGGTTGCCGATCGGGTCGACCAGATAGATGTCCTGGTTGATCAGAACCATACCACCGCTATCAACCCGTTTTTTCAGGCTTTCAAGGATTTTCTCGCGGTTGAGAGACTGGATCTGGTGCGGGTTGCCACGGGTTAGTTCGTGGAACCGTGCCGACATTTGCTGGGTGCCCAGCATGGCCTGGATCCATGTTGTGCCGATGACGTGGGCCATACGGGTGTGTCCCGCCATTGTCCAGGTATCGGTATCCAACGCCCGACGACGACGACCCGGCAGTTTCATTGGTGATTTGTTGCGGGGATACCCGCCACCTTTGACACCACCACGCTGGTGACCACCAGCCCGACCGATCATCTGGCCTGGACGTCCACCCGCACCCACAATGATGCCCAGTGCGGAAATCGCTTGTGTGTTGCCGGTGTTGTTGGACCAATAGAAGCCTTTTTCGATCATCACGGAGGTTTTAGGCCGTGTGCCGTCTTCTTTTGGTTTGGCCATCATTTCAGCAGCCAGCTGAATTTTTGCGGCATCTACGCCGGAAACTTCAGAAGCGGCATCCAGTTTGAACTCGTCTTGGGCCAGCAGCCATTTTGACCAATCGTCATACCCGTCGGTCTGGAATTTGCCCCAAGTGGTGCGCCACTGCCAAGGTGTGTTCCGTGTGCCCTGACCAAAGCCCGAGGAGGAACCCCACTTGTCGTTGACCCAGTCCTTGATCCACTCGGCGTCTTGCCAACCGTTTTCAACGATGATCCGCGCAATGGCATTCACAACCAGCAAATCGGTGCCAGGTGTTACGTCAAGCCACAGACCGCCGTTTTGCAAGGCATAGGCAACACCCGCAGTTTTGCGCGGCACCATAAAGATGGCTTTTTGACCGTTCTGAATAGCCGGCATCATCCATTGTGTGAAAAGGATGGTTTTGGTTTCATATGGGTCAGTCCCGCAAACCAGCAGGGTATCGGCGTCAGCCCAGTCTTGATAGGATGGGCCAAAGTTATCAAAGCCTGCGTCACGGAAACCGGGGGTTGATGATACGTCGGACGGTGTGTCGTGGAACGTAAAGTTGGCCGTGTTGATCGAGCGCAATGCGTATTTCGAGATCGCGTATGTGTTCTCGATATACTGATAGCTGAAGGTTTTCACACCATAAGCATTGGCACCGTGCTTCTTGATCACGTATTTCGCCATTTCAGCGGCAATATCGAGCGCAAAATCCCAGGGAACCGGCTGCAGGATACCGAAAACCCGCATCATCGGGGATTTCAGGCGGTCTCGTGTCGGTGTCTCTGGATTGTAGCATTTCTGCGCAATACAGCCACCGCGTAAGGATGAGTCACCGTTGGGATTCACAAACTCGGCATCTTTGTCCGGAATGATCACAACGTGATGTGGCTCACCTTCATGCAGCACGATGTTGTGCTGGTTCGGTGCGACCCATGGGCCAAGCACTTGAACGGGGAAATCCTCGCCAAATGCGTTCTCGGCTGCGGCTGCACCGCCTCCTTTGCCGCCCTTAACAGGCCAGCGGTAGACTTTGTAGCCACAGGCAACGATGCAGTAATCGCAGGCTGTGGTGATCACATCCGCATCTGCCGGCGGCAGGGGGACATTCTGATCTGGGATATAATATGGAGTTGACATGTTCTTCCTCTCCTAACCTTGCAGGTTGTCTTTGCGGCCATAAATCAGGCCAAAGATTCCAGTGGCGTAGATATCGTCACCATCGAGTTCCAGCAGCACCTGCGGCAGGCTTTGATAGGCTTGCCCTGAAATCAGGATGCCGTGGCGCGTCAAGTCGTAGGTCGACAAGTGCAGCGGGCAGGCGCCCAGTGATTTCGTATTTGGTTTGTAGCTGTCGTAGAGCGATCCACCCTGGTGGGTGCAAGCATAGTTGTAGGCAACAACGTCTTGGCCATCGCCAATACCGCCGCCCGCTTTCACGCCCATTTTGACGATCATCGAATCCGCGTGTTCGCCTTCATCGGGGTAGGTGAAATCGAATGGTTCATCCAATTTCAGATCCGACATTTTAGCGATCAGTTTGCGCGGAAATTCGGTCACTTGCGCAGGAACTTCCTGTGCGGCTGCCGTGCCCGGGTTCATTGTGATCATAATCGTGGTGGTCACACCCGATGTGATCAGGAAATTGCGCCGCGAAACCAGGCATTTATGCCCGATTTTCTTGGCTATCTCCTTGCGGGCCTCCCCGGTTGGTTTCTTCATTTCTTGTGACATATTATTTATCCTCTCCTGAAGGCTTACTCGGAAGCAAACGCTTCATATGGTGGCAAGGTTGGTGGCTTGACCTTCAATTCGTCGCCGCTAAACCCTTCAAGGAAGGCAACCAGTTGGTCGATCTCGTCTTCCGTCAAANTNTNCWANSGTTKCNTNWGMTNKKWTTYGTTGSWASYYWYTKWCYYGTCGKTGNNAWTTCRTTNTNRMMWCYACCAGCGTTGTAGAATTCCACTACTTCGTTCAGATCCCAGAACGAGCCGTTATGCATATAGGGTGCTGTATAGGCCAGGTAACGAAGCGGAGCGGTGCGGAACAAGCCCATATGCTCTTTTTCTTTACTGCTGTAATACAGGCCCGCATCATCCTTGATTTTGCGATACATTTCCTGCGTCACACCATTGGTGACCTGACGATAACGGAACGTAATCTGAGACAGGCCGTCCTCTTCCCACTCAAGCGCAGGCGGAACACCGATGTTGTAGTATTTCTCGTCAGTGGCCAATGCGCCGTTGTGGCATTGAATACAGCCAGCTTTGCCATTGAACAGCTCCATACCAGCAAGCTGCTCTTCGTTCAGCGCGCTTTCATCGCCTGCCAGATACAAATCAACCGGCGTGTCATTTACGATCAATGTGCGCTCGAACGCAGCAATCGCATTYCAGGCATCATGGATCAGCGGCCATTCGGTGCCAAACACATCACGGAAGCGCTCGACATACTCAGGGATGAATGCAAGGCGTGCTTCCATTACATCATTTTCACCTGCGCCCGCAATAGCACCTTTAGCCGCAGCCGGTGCTTGCTTCTCGAGCGAAGCGGCAGAGCCGTGCCAGAACAACTGACCCAGATAGGCCGAGTTGATCACAGTATGGCTGTTGCGCCAGTGAGTGGTGCTTGGATAACCGCGCGACAGAGGTGTGTTAAAGCCCCAGCCCTGATCAGGCTCGTGGCAAGTCACACAACCGGTCGACGCATCACCGCCAAGCCGTGGATCCCAGAACAGGATTTTACCCAGTTCAACTTTGGCATCCGTCATCTGGTTATCATCCGGAATCGGCGGCTCCCCCAGTTGGGCCAACGGCGGAAATGCGGACATGTCCTGTGCTGCCACCATACCGGTTGACATTGCAAGCGCAGCTGCGCTGGCCATCAGGAGGAAAGYGTTTTTCATCGGTTTCATTCTATCCTCTCCTTTTCTAGTTGGTCACATCGCGCCAGTTTTCGATGGCGGKATARYTGGTKGGAATTTTATCGGTCCAGACATGCTCGGGGCCGATAAGCGGATCACCGGACAGAGCCTCGAGGAACGCTACGAGATCGGCTTGCTCATCCGCACCCAGACCCAGCGGCTTGATGCGCTCGTCTTTGTTAACGTCTTCGCCACCACCGTCATTGTAAAAAGCAACAACATCAGCCAGCGTCGCGATCATGCCGTTGTGCATGTAGGGCGCTGTGTAGGTCAGCTCGCGCAAGGTCGGTGTGTTGAACTTGCCAACATCCGAACGGTCAACCGGGTTGCGGATGATCTGCGCCCCGACATCACGGCGGACATTCATGTAGTTGGAAACACCCATGAACTGGGCAAATGCCACATACGTCATATGGCGCATCGGGTCTGACCAGATTTCGGGGTTGTTAGGAACAGCCGTGTTATAGGCCGCATCATCCGTCAAGCGCGGACCAGAGTGGCAGCTTACACAGCCAGCCTTGCCCTCGAACAGTTCCTGACCACGGGTTGCGGCCTCGGACATGCTGCCGGTATCAAACGGCGCATTTTTAGAAATCAGCGTCGCCAGATACTCGGGGATCGCTTTGCGCACACCGCCGTTTGAAGGCTCGCCAAGTCCGGCAGCCTCAAACATCTCCACATAGACCGGGTCCTGCTTGAACCGCTCCTGCATCAGGCGCATGTCCATGTTCATGATGTAAGTTTCCGTGATCATTTCACGGGTCACATCATTCAGGTTGGTACCGATACGCCCGTCATGCATCCAGTTGGCCGCCAACGCGGTGTTGATCAGGGTCGGCGAGTTGCGAAAGCCCTTGGTGCCCGGATAAGCCAGTGTCAGTTGCAGGTTATCGCCAAAGCCGAATTCCGGCTGGTGACAGCTTGCGCATGAAATCGCAGCGTCAGCCGAAATACGCGGATCAAAGAACAGACGCTTGCCCAGCGCCGCCTTGGCCTCGTTTACTTCTGGGCCCACGACCGGCCCTAGCGCCGCGCCGTCTGCCATTACCGGACCAGCCAAAATTGTGGCGCACATCAGTGCCGCCCCAAAGGTTGCTGTTCCGCTTTTGAACCGAGATATCTTCATTGATCTCCCTTTCTTGTTTGGAAATTAAAATCCGACTCAAAAAACCCGAGCCAAATCGCCGTCTTGGACAGAACGTCGCAGGCCAACGGGGGTGCGTCATTGACGGCTATCAAGATTTCGATATTTCGATATGTTTTTGCCAGAAAACTTTCGAATAGCCTTATTTTACAGGCTAAACTGCTTGCGCGCGCGCCAGACAAGCAGCAAAAACAGCAGGCCTGCAAGCAGGGCGGCGGCGATCGCAATTCCGAGCGTTTTGGTCGGATTTTCAGTTGGCTCCAGCAGGATCCAATACCACGAGGTAAAGCTGTTCTGGATACCCGCCTCGCCGTGCAGCCCGTCCCAGCTTGCAAADGCGATCGGGGTATAGACCCCCTCGCTGAACTGCAAATCCTGCGCCGCATCGGTTTGCAGCGGGCGCACGAACACCACCTGCCAGCGCCCGTCTTTCCACGCACCWSTGGCWYTYAGSGCRGMRCTGTCRKCGCGYRSMSCKGGKGSTTTKTCCWRYCCYTTGGCRTCSMKRATYWCMRCRRYYKCRKSYRSYKCAGGCTCTWSYGACGGKGCKKKCCARWRCCACATGTTNRMCGGGNTTSYKTTTGTCACCTTGGCGGAAATAGGGTTTCTCGTTGGTGCCTGACAGAACGGCCGGAATTTGCACGGCTATCGCGTCGCGTGTGGCCACCACATCCTCCAGCGCGTATTCCAGCTCAAGGTCGGATCCCGGCACCGAATAGGTGCGGTCATCCACATCGACCCGCATGGCAATGTCACTGTCATTATATAGCGCACGCACGGTGACGAATTCGGTCAGCGAGGTAAACAGGCGCGGTTCTTTGATCACGTTAGGGGCCATATTGAAGGTCATCGCCGGTGCTGCATCCCACGCAGGATCCGTCGGATCGCTGGGCAAATCGCCTGCAACCCGCACAGCCTTGATTACAGATTCACCCTTGGAAACCGGTGTCGCGTTGTCACGCAGGGTCACCACGTAATTGGCGATCGCCCAACGGGTCTCGACATCAAGTGCTGTGGTGTGTTCGGGCATCGGGGATGACGGAATACCAACAGACAGACGCTGGAAAATATCCTGCGTGTCCATCGTCACCCGCCAGCTTTCAGGGCGGGTCAGGTTACGCGGCCAAATCCGCGCACCGGCATCATCGGCCAGCCGTTTGCCGGACGTAATGTTGCCACGCCCCTCATTGCCGTGACACGCGGCGCAGATTTCCAAAAACTGYTCCTGACCAACGGCCAGCATTTCCGGCGTGGCCGCAGGCATTAAACCCATTTCAATCGGATTCGAACCCAGTTCTTCTGGGCTTTCGCCATCCCAATAGCCCATAACCTTGATCTTTTCGATCAGCGCATCAATTTCTGCGTCGCTCAAAAGCTCTTTCCAACCCGGCATCGCGGTGCCGATCAGCCCGTCGCGGATGGTGATGCGCAAATCATCATCAGTGGGGAATTCACTGTCGGAATCGGTGGTTTTATATTTAAATAACCCCATCGTAAAATCGCGCGGCAAGGGATACATATATTCCGCAGCAACCCCCAGACCATCACCATCCACACCGTGACATTGCGAGCAACGCTTCAGATAGATCGCGTCTACAGCCTCCTCGGAAAGTGCTGCGTTCTGGTCAACGGGGGCGGGCTCGACAGCATCGGCTGATTTCTCTTCCAGTTTCCACGAGCGCGGCTCTAAACCAGTGTAATCATAAAGGAAGGATATGATCTTCCAGACCTCGTCCTCGTCCAGCATTCCCTCCCAGACCGGCATGGCTGRCGCCCAAGGCGTGCCCTCAACCGGCAGGCCGGGCCCGCCTTTGACGATGCGCCAGAACAGGAAGGATTCCTGCAACTGGGCGATCATGCCAACGTCTTGAAAATTGATCGGGCGCGGGGTGAATGTYTTGGCAAAATGCCCATCGCCATCCAATGTATCACCATGGCAGTAGATACAGTTTTTGTAATACAGATCAGCCCCCTCGGCGACGATCGCGACATATTCTTCCGAGGATTCGTCAAATTCTTCGCGGTAAGGGTTTTGCAGCTTTTGCAAATCATAGGTCTTGCCATAGGCCTTCAAACTCGAGGGCGGCGCCGGGTGAACCGTGCGCAGCTCCATCGGCGAGGTAACCGATGGCTTCACCGCGCCATAGGTCAGATAGCCGACACCGCCAACCACAACCACAAAGGCCGCAATGCGCGCCAGCAGCATTTTGGGCGACCCGAACAACGCCACAAGCGGTGCAAAGAACGTGGTGGCGGTTTTGTTGTCGAACGTCACCACCAGCAGGGCTGTGACCCCGCAGATAACCATATACTGAATGAGCAGAGATGCCGGAATTGGCGGGTTCAGCACATGGGCAAACACCACGTAAACCGCGGTAAGAACCGCGATAGACAGGAACAGGGGGTGCTTCAAAAAACGCATCATATCTATCCCTTATTCCGGCAACATCATCAGGTAGTCGACGATCAGCTCAATCTCGCTTTCGGCCATATCATCACCAAAGTAGTCCGGCATCATATCGGCCTCGTAGCCCTCGGTGATTTCGGCATTCGGCTCCAGTATATTCTGCTTGACCTGTTCGGCCGTCATCCGGGTGCCGATGCCGTTCAGTGCCGGGCCAATATCGGCCCCGCTGCCATCCAGATCATGGCAGCCGGCACAGCCGAATTTATCGGCCACTTCCAGTCCGCTGGTGGCCGGCGGCTCATCTGTGTCATCATCAGTAACAGGCGCTGTATCAGGCAGCGCCATCAGATAATCGGTCAGCAACAGCAATTCAGAGCCGCGCATGGCCTCGCCAAAATCATCGGGCATGAATCCGGCGTCATACCCCTGGGCAATCACCGCATTTGGATCAATGATCGCCTCCATTACAGTGGCGCGGCTCATCCGCTTGCCGATCCCGTAAAGCGATGGGCCCAGATCAGCCCCGCTGCCATCCAGATCGTGGCAACTGGCACAGCCATGCTCGTCACTCACCGCCTCACCAGAGGTCAGCAAGGGCGCGGCTTCCCCGCCGGTCAGCTCCTCGGCCACCGGCGCATCATCCGCACTTGGTAGCGGCACGGTAGGCGTCAGCCCCGCCAAATCCTGCAAAAATGCCGTGACAGCGTTCATCTCGACCACGGTCAATTCGATCGGTGCCTTGTCGGCTGCGGGCATCGGCGAGATCGTATCGTTGCTGCCTTTCTGGCCATAGCCCTCAACCACAAAAGCGGTCGGATCGGTCATCGATTCAAGAATATAGGCCTCGATCGCCTTGGCCCCTTCTTTGCCCGAAGACACACCTTTGTAGCGCGCATCCATCAAACGTTCGGGGTATGTCGCGGCCATATCCATCACCAACGTGTCGGGCGCACGGCCCATGTCGTTATGGCACAGGGTGCAGGTGCCTTTGCCCGAAAACAGCTTGTCGCCCAGTGCAATCATCCCGTCCATATCCAGCCCGGCGGTCGAAACCTCGACAGGGGCGGATTTATCAGGTTCGACCTGCGGCAGGATGTGGCCGAACCCCATGTAAAACAGCAGCAGGGCAACACTAAAGCCGATGACGCGAATAAAGGTCATGCTGCCTTCTCCACCGTATTTGCCGCCACTTCCTGCTTGGTTGCGCCAAGCCGCGAGAGCCAGAACACAAAGACCATGATTGCCATGAATGCCAGCGTGATCGCGGTGATGGTGTTGCCTGCATCCCCAAGCGTCGGGATGTAGTTTTCAGGTGAATTGTCCTTCATAATCGTGTAAACATGCCAGTTGGTGCGCAAGGATGAGCGGATATAGCCCATCAGCCCCATCAGCCATGTGAAGGCAACGGGCAGCACAAACAGTGCGTATTGCGACCGCTCGGTCATCCGGCCCCAATGCACCTTTTCGGCCTTGGCCCCGCGCAGCATAAAGACATCAATGGCGACAGCCCCGAGGATGATAACCAGCGTGCTGACCACCTGTGGCACCGAGGCACCGACCTTGTAAACTGTCGGGGTGAAATAGCCATAAATCCCCGCCCCGACAATATTGACGATACCAACGATATATAGCGCAATGATCACCATATTGCCCTGCTTGGCCCAGCTGACCACCGGGATCCGGCTTGAGCGGTAAAACATCTGGAACGACAAAAACGTCATCACCAGCATCAGGTTTACGGCCACATTTTTAGCCGGCATAATGCCGAGCGGGCCGAGGATTTTATGATGCGTGCCGCCCAGATTCTGTATCTCATTTGCGCTCAGGATCAGGGTGTGCGGCGTGACCCAGACCAGGAAGCCACCAACAATCACCACGGCGATATATTTCACATATTTCGCGTATTGCGCCCCACGATCAGTGCGCATCAGACCCGACCACAGGTAATAATTCGCGGCCAGCATAATGGTGCCGATCAGCACCGCCTGAATGATAAACAACCACGCCAGAATCCCGCCCATCGCGGTGATGCCCATCTGTTGGCTATAGGCGTAAATCTCGGCCATCAGCCAGTAGCCGGCGAACGGCAGCGGCAGGAAGCCGAGGATGGCGATAAAGTTGGCGGTATAGCCCATCCAGTCATAGTGCGCTTTGGTTTCAGGGTCTTTTTCRGCCAGAAACATGTAGGCGGCATAACCCCCGACAATGGCGCCGCCATAGGCGATATTGGCCAGGAACCGGTGCAGGTTCAGCGGGTTCCACAGCGGGTTGCGCGTGGCCTCCCAAACGGTGCCGGTCACCGCACCTGATACAGCATCCACACCCGCTGGCGACATCATGAACGAGGTCCATGCATTGGCAACGAACATCAGGGTCAGGCCAACGGTGTTCAGCACCAGACCGATTGACATGTGGAACCACTTGCGGTTGCCCCGCCTTAGCGCATCCCACGAGTAGAAATAGATATAGAGCGTGATGGATTCGAGACCAAACAGAATGGCATAGATCAGCATCTGGCCCCGAAACACCTCGATCATATAGCCCATTAAATGCGGGTAAAACACCAGCAGCGACAGCAAAAGCCCGCCACCAACAAGCGCTGTAAGCGAAAATGCGGCCATGGTGATTTTCATGAACTCGCGGGCCATATTGTCAAACCGGTCATCGCCCGTGACGACGCTCATAAACTCGGTGGCGATGGCAAACAGCGGCACGGCCAAAACAAAGGCTGCAAGATATATGTGCATTTGCGCCGCACTCCAGACGACAGTACGCGCACTTACGTTGCCAATCAGCGGGTAATCCAGCCGCGAGGGTTTCGGCGCACCCTCCAGCACGGGCGCAACTTCTTCGGTGGCGGCAAGGACCAGTTCGGGCGCGATAACGGCGAACAGGGCGGCGAACAGAGCCAGAAGATGGGAATATCTCATATCAGCCCCTATGCCGGCATCAGGTCTGCGCCAACCGGCAGGCCCTGAAATTCCATGATCGACTTGTCGATGAAATAGAAAACGGCGCCCCAGACAACCAAGGCCACCACAAACACCACCCACTTACTTCCCAACATCCGGACTTCCTTATTCTTTTTTTGTAAGCGCACTAGTGAGGGATCGAAACGACGCCGTGGTCGTACAGCAGCAGCCACCAGAAAAAATACAGCATGGCAATCACGGTCAGCGTGAAAACCAGCTTGCCCAACAATGTGCTTTCGTTTTTTCCAGACATGGTCCCTGCCAACTCCAATCCCGCAACTTGTGCGTATACTTTGGTCAGGAAAGGACAACATAAACGGGCCGCACTGTAATTGACGCCTATCAAGATTAGGATGGTTTTGTCCCTGAACGCTCATCAAGCCTGACGACTTATCTATCGCTTAGCGAGAAGTGCCGCGCACGGGAGCGACGAGCCGCCCTAGAACGCCACGCCGCAGGATTGCGAAATCCGGCGTTTCAGACGCTCCAGATAATCGGGCATGGTTTCGCCTTCCTCCTGTGGCACCAGAAAGATCAATTTGGCGGCAATAATATAGGGACGGCGCTTCTCGCCTTCACCGGGGGTTGGGCTGGTTAGGATTTCCTCTACAATAGCAGCAGCTTGACCAGGATCATCGCAATACCGCGGCAGGGCGGCGTTATCGGCATACCAATCGGCACTGTTAAAAATAAACAGCATCACCGCCGTGGTCAGGCCAAAAACAATCAGTATCCGGTGCATTCCCCTGCCCTTTCGCAAAATCAGTTGTCTATACCGTTTGGCAAACCCGCCCCTATTGCACCAGTGCGTCCTCTCGTTTGTTACAATTCTTTACATTTGGAAACGTAATGTAACGGATTCAAAATCCATACGTTACATCCACCCGTTAGCAATTGGGCACGGAAGCTGGCTGGGGGCCTCCTTGTTATACATCCGCCCCTGCCAAATTCCGAAAACTAACTGCCAAGGAAACCAATCTGCATGTCAAACCTCCCAGCCGCTAAATGCCAGGACTGTTCAATATACACCGATGCGGGCAGCCTTTGCGCCCATGTTGCACCGGATGAACTGGAAGCGCTTAGCAGCAAGTCCCGCACCGCTTCCCTAAAGCGCGGTGAAAGCATTGAGGCCGAAGAGATGCTGACATGGCCGGTGATCGCCATTTCGTCCGGCGTGATCAGTCTCCAGCATTTGCTGGAAGACGGGCGCAAAACCATTGCAGCCCTTTTCATGCAGGGCGACATTATTGACATGCGCGGCATAAGCAGCCGCAACCGTGGCCTTCTGATCGCCTTGAACAAGGTAAGATTGTGCCGCCTGTCCCCCGCAATCTTTGAGAAGATCGTTGAAACCAATCCCGAGGCCCAGCGCATTGTCTGGAACAACATGCGCAAACAGACCTTTCGTGCGATTGACCACTCTGCCGATCTGGCCAAAAAACACGCGCTGGAAAAACTGGTCTCGTTCATCTTTGAATGCAAACGCCGCCAGACGGTAACCCTATCCAAAACTTCCGTTATCATCCCCGTGCGGCGTGTTGATCTAGCCGAATATCTAGGGATGCAGCCCGAAACCGTCAGCCGCTGTTTCAAAGAGCTCGAAGAGCGCGGGGTGATCGAATTCAACGGTATTTCCAACATTAAACTGCTGGAAATACCGACCTTGCGACGCATTGCGAATGGTGACAGAAATGCAAATGGTATCCACCGCACAAATCAAAACAAGATCAAAATCCTCAGCTATGGCTGAAACCGGCAAGACCGGCGTCTTACTGGTCAATCTGGGCACGCCCGAAGCCACCGATTACCGCTCGATGCGCCGCTACCTAAAGCAGTTCCTGTCCGATAAACGTGTGGTCGAGGCCAGCGGCCCAATCTGGTGGCTGGTGTTGAACGGGATCATCCTGCGCAAGCGGCCCAAAGCCAGCGGGCGGGCCTATGATCTGATCTGGAACAACGATCTGGATGAATCCCCCCTTAAAACCGTCACCCGTGCGCAATCTGACGCTATTGCACAGGCGTTTTCAGGCATGGATAATGTGGTGGTGGATTGGGCGATGCGCTATGGTGAACCCTCGATCGACGCTGTGCTAAAACGCATGGTGGATCAGGGCTGCACCCGCATCCTGCTGTTCCCGCTCTATCCGCAATATAGTGGCGCGACCACTGGCACCGCGATGGACAATGTATTTGATGTGCTGAAATCCATGCGCCATCAGCCGACCATCCGCACCGTCGCCCCCTATTACAACCACCCTGCCCACATCATTGCGCTGGCCGACAGCATCCGCGCCCACCACGCCACGCTGGACTGGACCCCAGACGTCACCATCGCATCCTTGCACGGCCTGCCGGTTGATTTCATCAAAAAGGGTGACCCCTATCAGGATCATTGCGAAGCCACTGTCGCCCTGCTGCGCCAGGAACTGGGCTATGACGACCGGCAATTGTTGCTGACCTATCAGTCCCGCTCAGGGCGCACGGTTTGGATGACGCCGGACACCGAAGATGTTGCCATCGGGCTGGCGCGTGACGGGGTCAAAAACCTGACAATAATCGCGCCCGGGTTTGCCACCGATTGCATTGAAACACTGGAAGAATTGCACATCCGTGCGCATGGTAAATTCATAGCGGCGGGCGGCGAGAACTGCTCGGTTGTGCCCTGCCTGAATGATAGCCCCCCCTCAATCAGCATGCTGAAAACGCTGGTTGACGCAAATCTAGGCGGTTGGGTCTAGGCTGGGTCTTCCACTCTTGATCCAGCAGAATGGCATATTTCAAATACGTTTGTCTGCTTTGATCTGCGGGAACAACAGCTGGCTGCGGCCAGAAGGTTTTGAGCCGGGTTTGAAGGTGGCGGGGCCGATGCCGCAGGCAAGGCGGATTTGTGGTGTGCTTTCATGAGAGGTCTCCAGGTTGGGGGGTAGACCCACAACCGAAAGAAAAACCCTCTCTCGCCCGGGAGGGGTCAGCCCTCCCGCCCTGCCTCTTGCTCTTTTTTGGGATTGTTTTGGAGCGCTGTTACACGCCGCGCAGCTGGCGCTTCATATCCATCGATTGGTGAAGGACACGGATCACAAAAATAGTATCATCAGAGACTTGGTAAAAGGCGACGTGCCGTCCTGTGATCAATCGTCGAACACCTTGAACGATATCCGAGCAATCAGACCCCAGGAGCGGGTTTTCGGCCAAACCGTTTAAGGCGCGATCGATGTCATCAAGGTAAGTATCGGCCTGATCAGCCCCCCAAGTCTCAAAGGTGGTGCTCCAAACGTCGATCAGATCAGCTTTGGCGGCTTCGATCAGCCTGATTTCAATCATTTATCGTGCCAAGCCGTGCCCGCGCCGCTTTCTTGATCTCCGCCATATTCAGCGGGCCCGCATCGCCAGATTGCAGACCCTCCATCAAGGCCACGCGCAACCGCGCGCGCGCGCCTTCTTGCTCTTCCATCAATCGCAAAGAGGCGCGGATCAACTCGCTGGTTGAGCCATAACGGCCCTCTTTGAGCATCAGGCCGATGAAGTCGTCCCAATGCGGGCCAAGTGTTACGCTTGTTCCAGCCATGACTGCCTCCAATGATACGCATAAATATGATATATGCGTATTGCATAGAAATGCAATACCAATATGCTGCAGCGATCCTCCCATTAAAAATGCTAAGGTATGCACATATTTATTACAGCTTTACGCTTACCGATGGTGTTATTTTCACACACGCTGATCCCCGACATCCCCGACCTAATGTTTGCTCGCTCCAGCTGACCGAATGTAATTCATTAACACCAAATTCATTTGGAAGAAGGTGGGCGCCTNRTGTTGGGCAAATTGGGMSRMWTTGGGGATCAACGGTTGGATAGATGCGGGTCGGACCTTCTTGAGCGTATGATCAGCCGTAAAAGCACCTGTCTGCGTCAACTGGCAGGTGGGCGTCGTAGTGATGTTGTCCGTTTCGTCCGGTTTCTGGCAAACCCGCGCGTCATGGTAGACGGGGTGCCTACGTCTCTGAACTATAATTCCACGGCATCAACTCGTCTAGCCTGTTGATTTTGTGGTCTGCGATACGTTCCGGAACCCACATGAGCCACGCCTGCGGATCGACCTTGTTCAGCTTGGCGGTTTCAATCAGGGTGAAGGCAATGGCCATGGAATTTTCGCCGCGCTGTGAGCCTGTGAACATCCAGTTTTTACGCCCGATGGCGACGGGCTTCATGGAGCGTTCGGCGGTGTTGTTATCCAGTTCCAGAAAACCATTTTTGAGGTAAGGCCGTGTTTTGGGCAGACGGTTAAAGGCATATCGAATGGCTTTGGCCAGTGGCGATTTGCCTGATATTTTTGGCAACTGGGCGTGCAGCCTAGTCCTCCAGATCATCAAAGGTAGGGTTTGCATTTTCTTGACGCATGGCAGCACGGACCTCGGGAAATTGGCCCCGTGCCTGTTTTTCCACGCCATACAATTGCGCAATCCGTTTGATGGCGTCTTCGGCGATGGCGGGCCCTTGCGCGGTAAACACATCCACAAATTTGCGCCTGATACCCCGTATTGCTCGGCACCGGGATCATGATGACAATCTCTTCAGCAATCGCGCCAGCACATCAACATCAAACCCGCCCTCGGCCGATAYSCGGCACCCGTCAGRAAGCTCGATCTCGATCCRMCCCSANGGAAYGGYTGCCAAAGCGGGRSSCGGRYTRTTCGYCGCTTCGATCTCGACCGGCAAAAACACCGGTTCAGCTTCTTTCGCAGTGGCATCCGGCTCCGGCGTATAACGTTCATCCCGCAGCCATTTGAAAATCAGATTGGCATTCATCGCATACCGACGCGCAACCTGCGCCACCGACACACCTGCCAGGGGTTGATTAAGACGGATATTTCCGAATATCGCTCCCGCGGCCAATCACAACCCGCGCAAATACGCACCATATTCGTTCTTGGCGAAACGATCAGCCTGGGCCTGAAGTTCTTTGCGGCTGATCCAGCCCCGGCCAAAGGCGATTTCCTCGGGGCTGCCAACTTGCAAGCCTTGGCGTTTTTGCAGTGTGCGCACAAAATTGGCCGCCTCCAGCAGGCTGCCATGGGTKCCRGTGTCRAGCCAGGCATAGCCGCGCCCCATCTGTTCCACCGTCAGGCTGCCCTCGTTYASANAKMTWYCRWRYWSRGTWRWSMTKTSWRKMTCNMMRYRMGCCRWCKKKTTKMTSWRMMGANGSSMGCNMMGGKGMGGNTKMCGTCAAGAAAGTACAGCCCGGTCACGGCGTAATTTGACGCCGGATTTTCGGGTTTCTCGGTGATCGAGGTTGCCTGCCCATCGGCGCCAAAACCAATGACACCATAGCGGTGCGGATCGGCGACATGGTAGCCAAACACCGTCCCGCCACCTTGCCTTGCATCAGCGCGCATCAGTATTTCAGACAATCCGTGACCAAAGAAGATGTTGTCGCCAAGCACCAGCGTTGAGGCGGTGCCAGCCAGAAAATCCTCGGCCAGCAGGTAGGCCTGCGCCAACCCGTCCGGTGACGGTTGAATGATCCAGGTAAATCTGAGCCCCCATTGGCTGCCATCACCAAGCAACCGCTGATATTGGGATTGGTCCTCGGGTGTTGTGATCACGGCTATTTCGCGAATGCCGGTCAGCATCAGGGTGGTGATCGGATAGTAGATCATCGGCTTGTCATAAACCGGCAGAAGTTGTTTCGAGACGCCCATCGTGATCGGATAAAGGCGCGTACCCGAGCCACCGGCAAGAATGATGCCTTTTCTGTTCATGACTTCTGCTCCTGTATTTCCCTGAGAATCTGGCGAAGCCCCTGACGCCACTCAGGACGTCTGAGTGCAAAGGCTTTCTCAAGACTGGTACAATCCAGCCGTGAGTTACCAGGGCGTTTGGCCGAGGTTGGATAGTCTTTGGTTGAAATGTGGTCAACGTGTATCTTGCGCTCGGCTGCGGCAAATATTGCTCTGGAAAATTCTGCCCAGCTGACGTCGGGACTGCCGGAAAAATGATAGGTTCCAGTGCGTTCAGGGTTGGCTGTCAGCTGTTCGGCGATGCTGATCATTGCCCCGGCAATCGTTGCTGCCGGTGTTGGTCCGCCGACCTGGTCAGCCACCACGCGCAGCCTTTCATGGCTTTCTGAAAGTCGCAGCATGGTTTTGACAAAGTTACTGCCATGGGCCGACACCACCCAAGAGGTGCGCAGGATCACATGCACGCCCCCGGCGGCGCGAATGCCGTCTTCTCCGGCAAGTTTACTTTGCCCATAGACGCCAAGCGGGGCTGTGGGATCATCGGGGCTCCAGGGTTGCGTGCCCAGGCCATCGAAGACATAATCGGTTGAAATGTGCACAAAAGGTACGGATTTTTCGGCGGCGGCCACGGCCATGGCTGTTGGGGCGGCGGCGTTGACCAGAAACGCGGTGTCTGTATCTGTTTCTGCCTTGTCGACCGCGGTATAGGCGGCGGCGTTGAWSAYSACRKCRGCRKCKYTGGCGGCAATAATCCGGGCGCAGGCGGTCGGGTCAGTGAGGTTGGCCTCGGTGCGCGGCAAAAACCGTGCCTCGGGTATGATGCGCGCCAGTTCGCGGGCAACCTGACCGGTCTGGCCAAAAACCAGCACCCTCATGTGAGCCCCAACCGCTGGCCAACACCGTCACGTGCCAGCAGCGGTCGCCACCAGTTCTCGTTGTCGAGATACCACTGAACACTGCGCCGCACCCCCTCTCCAACCGTCACCGACGGTCGCCAGCCCAGCTCGGTACGGATGCGCGTAGGGTCAATGGCGTAGCGGTGGTCATGGCCCGGGCGGTCGGCGACGAAGGTGATCCGGTTGGCGTAAGGGTTCGGCCCCGGGCGCAGCTCATCCAGGGTGGCGCAGATCATTTGCACCAAATCAATGTTGCGCAGCTCGTTTTCACCGCCGATATTATAGCTGCGACCAACCTTGCCCCGGCTCAGAGCCAGAAGCAAAGCATCGGCGTGGTCCTCAACATAAAGCCAGTCGCGGATATTGCTGCCATCGCCGTAAACCGGGATCGGCTGGTCGGCCAGCGCCTTCAGGATCACCACCGGCACCAGCTTTTCCGGGAAGTGATAGGGACCGTAATTGTTCGAGCAATTGGTCAGGATGGTAGGCAGGCCATAGGTTTTTCCCCAGGCCCGCACCAGATGGTCGCTGGCGGCTTTTGAGGCCGAATAGGGCGAGCGCGGATCATAAGGCGTATCTTCGGTGAACATCCCCTCGGCCCCAAGGCTGCCAAACACCTCGTCGGTCGAGATATGGTGGAAGCGAAAGGCGGTCGGGCGGCCTTGCGCGGTCCAGAAATGGCGGGCGGCCTCAAGCAGATTATAGGTGCCGGTAATATTGGTTTCGATAAATGCGCCCGGTGCGTCAATCGAGCGRTCCACATGGCTTTCAGCCGCGAGGTGCATCACCGCCTCGGGCTTGTGGGTGTCAAAARTCCGGTTAAGCGCTGCGCGGTCGCGAATATCAACGTTTTCAAATGCGTAAAGTGGGCTGTCGGCAACCGGGGCCAGGTTTTCCAGGCAGGCGGCATAGGTCAGAGCATCGACATTGACGACCTCATGGCCGCGCTCAATCGCCAGGCGCACGACGGCAGAACCAATAAACCCAGCCCCTCCGGTCACGAGAATTTTCATGCCGCGCCCTCCCATGTGAAGGGGCTATCGAACTCTGAAAACAGAGGCGAGGTTGCATCTTTTTCAGACAAGAGCGGTTCTGAAACACCCCAGTCAATCCCGACACTATCCCAGCGCACGGATCCATCACATTCCGGGGCGTAATGATCGGTGCATTTATAAACAATCTCGGTATCCGGAACCCGGCTTGCGAAGCCATGCAGAAAGCCTGCCGGAATCCACAGCTGACGACCGTTTTCAGCCGAAAGAATGGTTCCGAACCATTTGCCATAGGTCGGGCTGCCCTTGCGAATATCAACAACTACATCAAGCAATGCACCCTGCCCGCAGCGCACCAGCTTGCCCTGGGCGTGGGGGGGAGATTGAAAATGCAGGCCGCGCAATGTGCCTGCGGGGCGGGAAAGGGAGTGGTTGTCCTGAACAAAGTCCGGCAGATCAAGCCCAGCCTCATGCAGGCTCTGTTTGTTCCAGCTTTCCGAAAAGAAGCCGCGCGCGTCCTCAAATCGTTTTGGTATTATCAGAAAAGCACCTGCAAGGTCGGTTTTGGTAATATTCAAGGTTTCGCCTCAAAAATTTAAAATGCTGTTGTTCCGTTGATATAGATGGGCGCGGGGGGGGACCAGACCTTTTTGCTGACGCCCGGAAATTCAGATAGGATTTCTTTTCACAGCCACTTTTCTACCACCTGTAATGCCTCCGGGCGCAGGGCTACGCGGGTTGATCTCCCCATCAGGTCGAGCAACACCCAGACCCGCCGGTCCGGGCTGATATTTTCAACGGTGGCGACAAATTCGGCAAACGGGTCGCCAGAGATTTTCACCGCATCACCGGGTTTGAGGATTGGCGGTGGCAGCAATTTGCCGCCCGCATCACAGCACAGCA
Source organism: Marinosulfonomonas sp. (assembly GCA_002732995.1). GTDB lineage: Bacteria > Pseudomonadota > Alphaproteobacteria > Rhodobacterales > Rhodobacteraceae > Profundibacter. The sequence goes on from NVTS01000038.1 coordinate 20,912, forward strand.
TCAGCCGTGAGTCAGCTCCAGTGGCGCCGGTTGTGGATCATCGCCAAAGCTCACCAGCCTTGTCACGCCACAGGTGCTGTTGATCGCCCGCCAACCGCCTTTTTAGGTGTCAACAAGGGTTATTTGGCAAAGCCGGTAGCGAACGCGGCGATCAAATCCTACATCGGCCGTCATGCGCCGGAGATTCTCGAGCATTTTGAATTAGTTGCGAACACGATCAGCATGGAGGAGGCATTGCAGCTGCAGGCGGCTGAGGCTGGCGGTCGCGATACCAGTGCCGGCGTTCCGGCATGTGACGGTTGCGGAACCGGTAGATGCCAATGGTTGATAAATCGTTACCTGCAAGCACGTGTCCTTGGGTGAATCGTAAGGATTTCAGTAAATTTTATGACCAGATTATCATTTATTTTCAGGAGGTTCCATGTCTGACCGTTCCGCAAATCTGTCCATGCCATATATCCAGCCTTCGCAGGCTCAGAAACACGTGACCCATAACGAAGCCTTGCGTCAGCTTGATGCTCTGGTGCAACTTTCGGTTCACTCAGCGACGCAATCTGCCCCGCCCCCGGCACCCAATGATGGCGACAGGTTCCTGCTTCCGGCCTCCAGCACCGGAAGCTGGGCCGGGAATGATGGAAACCTCGCGGTCTTTCAGGACCCTTCCTGGGCTTTTTACGCCCCGAAAGATGGCTGGATGGCCTGGATCGAAGACGAAGGCAAAAACCGGTTTTTCGATGGCAGCGACTGGGTGGRGCAGCCTTTGCAGAATTTGGACCACCTGGGCATTCAGACTACTGCCGATACCACCAACCGCCTCGCCGTCGCCGCGCCCGCAACCCTGCTGACCCATGCGGGCGCGGGGCACCAACTGAAGATCAACAAGAACGTTGCCACTGACACCGCCAGCGTGCTGTTTCAGACCAACTGGTTGGGCCGGGCCGAGATGGGCCTTGCGGGCAACAATGACTTCAGCATCAAGGTCAGCAACGATGGCGCGACCTTCAGGCAATCCATGGTGGCGGACGCCGCCACCGGCGCAGTCACCTTTCCGTTCGGGCTGGAGGGTCCGGCGGGGCCTCAAAGCCCAAGCGGGGTGATCTCGGCGTCGCTCACGGCCCCGCCCGGCAGTCCGGCTGAGGGTGACCGTTACATTGTCGCCAGCGGTGCCACCGGCGCATGGGCTGGTTGGGATAACAGCGTGGCGCGGTTTTCCAGCGGGGCGTGGTTGCGGCTGATCCCCCAAACCGGCTGGCAGGTGCTGGACGAGACAATGTGGGCATTGCTGATGTGGGACGACAGCGGCGCCGCCGGACCTTTCGCCTGACGCATCTGCCGCGCCCGGGACTAGCCCGGGCGGTCCACCGATCTCGCGTGGATTGAGTTCGTTTACATGTTGTACGCGTCCATTGCGTAGCGTCCCGACCTCGAAGAGGTATCTTGGGCAGTCCCGTTCTCCGGGAGACTCACCCATGGCTCAATTCCTCTTCAGCTTGTTCGCGCTCACGATCCTGAGCGCTCCGCTTGCGGCCTCCGCCAGCATCTCCGTCGGCGCACCCGTTGACGAACAGCAGGATCAACCGTTGGCCCCCGACGGCCGGCCCGGTCTTGGCACAAAACGCGGCGCGCGCGAAGTTGGCGCGTTGATTCGGTCCCCCTCAAAGAACGACGAAGCTCTCTTGCTCGGACTCCGCGAGCTGTCCTCGGACATTCTCGTGTTGCGCGAAATGGCGCGACGCATCTACGAGCAGCGAGGCTACTTCGATGCCCTCGGCGATGCGCATGACGTCGAACTCGCGGCGCTGCACG
>NVTS01000039.1 GCA_002732995.1 Marinosulfonomonas sp.
CGACAACATCGGGGAATGTGACCGACGAGATCATCATGCAGTACCTGGAATTACATTCCAAACGGGATGCTACCGGCGTCAGCCGGTAGTGGTTCACTTCAACTGGCAAATGAGCTGGTCAGCCTGATTTTGCATTATTGCAGACCAGGTGATGCAAAGTCGCCATTAGCATCGAGCAGATTTTCATCTTTACCATCTGCGCTATCCTGTAGTTGAGCAAGCATGGCTTGTTCGCGTTTCCTTAAATAGATCGATAGGCGGGCAAGTGACGGGCTGTTTTTGTTAATAAAAGCAACGGTGGCCACCATTTCATCGACCAGAGTTTTTTCGGGAATGAGCTTTGGTAACGGCGTGTTTGTCGGGCCCCGTATGATCGGGGCTGTGACGATGAACAGACTGGGCATTCTGACCTTTGGCTGATCCTCTAGCATAGTCCAGCGCGGCCCGCCCAGATAAACAGCGGCATACATGATCTTGGCTTTATTCGCCGGTGTGCCGCTGACCCGCAGTGCGTCATAGAACATCCGGTGCTCATTTTGCCATGTATCCGAATGATATTGTGCCAAGCTTTCGTTACCGATGCCGCAATAGGCGTCGTGTATTGTAGCGGCGTTGATAAACTCTTTGCTGCGCGGGTTGCCGACAGCGGCACGAAAAATGGTCGGGATGGATGCACCATCAGTCAGGGCGTTTTTCGGGGCAAGCCATTTTGCAGGCCTTGCATCTGCAAATTCGATTGTGTGTTCGGTTCGAAAAAACGGCAATGGCCGGGCTTTTAGTCTGATCACCTTGGGCAGCAAGGATACCGGAGCGTTGAAAAACAGGCAGCGGCTGACGCTTTGACTTTCGCAGGGGCTGGGCGGGGTTGCGTTGCTACGGTCTGTCAGATCTGTTTCGGGATCGGTAGTGGTAACACAGGCCGAGGCTGGAAAACAAAGGGCGATCAGATAATGGCGCAACGTGTTACTCCTGAAATCCAGCAAATTTGAATACAAAAGCAGAGTTTGTCGCAAGTGGCACATGGGTTCAACCCATCGAGCACACATTTGCAAGGCGTGGGTTGAATATGGCCTGTCCCCTGACGCACCGTTGCGTCAAGGGACAGGCTGGACCAAAATAGAGAGGGATCACTTCAGGATCGAGCGCCCGGCATATTCAGCGCTTTCGCCCAGCATTTCCTCGATCCGGATCAACTGGTTGTATTTAGCCAGCCTGTCGGAGCGTGCCAGTGAACCTGTTTTGATCTGGCCGCAGTTGGTGGCCACCGCCAGATCGGCAATGGTGGCGTCCTCGGTCTCGCCGGACCGGTGCGACATCACGCAGGTCATGCCGGCGCGGTGTGCCATATCAACCGCCCTGAGGGTTTCCGACAAGGTGCCGATTTGATTGACTTTTACCAGTAATGAATTGGCCGCTTTTTTCTCGATCCCCGTGGCCAAACGCTCGGGGTTGGTAACAAAAAGATCGTCGCCAACCAGCTGGATTTTATCGCCCAAAGCAGCGTTCAGCGCCACCCAGCCATCCCAGTCATCCTCGGACATGCCATCCTCGATGCTGATGATCGGGTAATCCGCCACCAAGGCTTCCAGATAGGCGACATTTTCGGCAGATGTCAGCGATTTCCCCTCGCCCTTCATCTCGTATTTGCCATCAATGTAATATTCTGTGGCGGCGCAATCCAGCGCCAGATAGATTTCCTCGCCGGGTTTATATCCGGCCTTTTTGATCGACTTCAGAATGAAATCCAGCGCGTCACGGGTGGACGACAGGTTCGGCGCAAAACCACCCTCGTCGCCAATGCCGGTGGACAGGCCCGCCGCCGAGAGTTCGCCCTTCAGGGTATGGAACACCTCTGATCCCATCCGCACCGCATCACGGATATTTTCAGCGGCCACCGGCATGATCATGAATTCCTGAATATCAATAGGGTTATCAGCATGTTCGCCGCCATTGATGATGTTCATCATCGGCACAGGCAACACGCGCGCAGCGGTGCCGCCAACGTAGCGAAACAGCGGATGCGCCGCGTCATCAGCGGCGGCTTTGGCCACGGCCAGCGACACGCCCAGAATGGCGTTGGCCCCTAGGCGGGCCTTGTTCGGGGTGCCGTCCAGCTCGCACATGATTGCGTCAATCGCTTCTTGTTCGCCGCAGTCCATGCCGACCAGCTCCTCGGCGATTTCGCCGTTCACAGCGGCCACTGCGCCCAAAACACCTTTGCCGCCGTAACGTGACATATCCCCGTCGCGCTTCTCCACCGCCTCATAGGCGCCGGTCGAGGCACCGGACGGCACCGCCGCGCGGCCCATAGTGCCGTCCTCCAGTATCACATCGACTTCGACTGTCGGGTTGCCACGGCTGTCCAGAATTTCGCGGGCGAATATGTCGATGATGATGCTCATTTGGGGCGTCCTTTGCTGCTACCTGTTCCAGCAAAGCTATAACAGTAAATCAATGAAAGTAAACAGCCCATGATAGCGCTAACAGGTGTTGTTTTCTATAGTCCCGCGGGCTTTGTCAGGCGCCGTTCGCGCAGGAATGAAAATATACCGGCCGCAATCGTTATCGCCGCCCCGATCAGGGTCCACATGTCAGGGCGTTCTCCCAGAACAAGGGTGCCGATCAGCAGGGCAAATATGATCCGCGAATATCGAAACGGGGCCACCACGGATACATCTCCAATGCGCATCGCCGCCGTTATCGCCCAATACCCCAGAACGCCAACCACAATAGCGCCGCACATCTGTGCATAGTTCAGCGGGCTCAGCGCGCGTGGACCGTCGCCAATCGCCAGTAAAAACAGCCCGGCAGGCAACAGCATCACCATGCCATAGGTCGACACCCGCAGTGTCGGCATGTCGGGGGGCACCATTCGCGTTGACAGGTCACGCATCGCCAGGCCGAACATGCCCGCCACGGCCCACAGCATAGCCGGCTCGAACGTATCTCCGCCCGGGCGCAGGATAATCAGCACACCGATGAACCCGCCGATTATCGCGCTCCAGCGTCGCCAATGCACARCTTCGCGCAACCAGAGCACCGCGCCTAGGGTAACGGCCAGCGGGGTTGCCTGAATGATGGCGGATGCGGTGGACAGATCAATCAACGAAAGGGCCGTGACATAACAGACTGACCCAAATGCCTCGCTCAGGTTGCGAAGAATGACGGGCCACAGGAAAAAATCGGGTGAAAAGACCGCATGCCCCTGCGCCTTGGTCATCAGCGCAAAAATGATCCCGCCGCCTGTGCCGGCAATGGCCAGTATCTGCCCGACCGGTAAATCCAGCGAGGCCGATTTTACGAAAAAATCGGTTACGGCAAACCCGACCATTGCCGCAACCATCAGGGCAATGCCGCGCAAGTTGTTCGTTCTTTGGGTCTGGATCATTTCTGGATCGGCACGCCGTAGAGTTCCAGCCGATGTCCCTTCAGCTTATATCCCAGCTTTTGCGCGATCTTTTCCTGTAAGGCCTCGATTTCGGGATCAATAAATTCAATCACCTTGCCGGAATTCATATCTATCAAATGATCATGGTGCTCACGATCCGCCGATTCATACCGTGCCCGCCCGTCGCCAAATTCGTGCTTGTCCAGAATGCCCGCTTCCTCGAACAGTTTGACGGTGCGATAAACCGTGGCAATCGAAATGCGTCCGTCAACGGCGCTGGCACGGGCGTATAATTCCTCGACATCCGGATGATCATGCGCGTCTTCCAACACAGCGGCAATCACCCGGCGCTGTTCCGTCATGCGCAGGCCAGAGCGCTCGCATTTGGCTATGATTGTTTCAGGCATAAAAGGCCCCCAGATGGATTTCACCAAAGTTTAAGCGATAATGCATCCGGTCTCCACCGGTTTTTCCAGAAAAACCCCCGCCAACTTGCCCGCCAACTCGAATGTGGGCGAGGGCAGGGTTGTGTCGGGTCTAGCCGTAGATCGACGGAACCCCCAGTTGCTCGTGAATGTGGTTCACGCTGCGCTTGTCGATGCCCAGTTCGGTGGAAAAATCATGCAGGTATTGCGCCTCGGTCTGGTTATCCAGATCAATACCCATAATCGACATGGCGTAAACCTGTGCTTCCATCCCGTTTGGCACCTGGCGCGCCAGACCTTTGACATCAATCGGCGCGGCCAGTTCGGCATTCACAAAATCGCGTTCTTGCGGCGAAATGTCGCCCGGTTTTCCCAGTAGTTTCTCGCGCTCTCTATCGTCGATCTTGCCGTCCGATTTTGCGGCCTGGATCATTGCGCGCAGCATCAGGCCCGCGGCCACTTCCTGTTGCGGGGTCGGGGGGATGTCAGGCTCGCCGCCATAGGTCAGCGACTGGTTGAGCCTGGTCCCAAAGCTGCTTTGCTTGTTGGCCGGTTTATCCTTGTCGGTGGGTTTTTCTTTCGGAGCAGCAGTTGCCGCACCCGCGCCCAGCAAACCACCCAGCAAACCACCCAGACCACCACCCAGACCACCACCCAGACCGCCGCCACTGGACGCGCGACCGGATTGTTGCTGACCACCACCAAGCAGCGAGCCGAGCATATCCTCAAACCCGCCACCCTGCGTGCGCGCACTACCGCCGCCCATCAGAGCGTCCAGCAAACCGCCGCCGTCGCCWSTSYGKTGYSKGRCCNGHGCGGCTTTTGTTGGTCATGCTGCTGATGCCCTTGGCCAAAGCCACGCCGATGGCAACTTTTGCCAGTGTTTTCATAAGACTCATAATAAACTCCCAGGTTACTGATACGTATTCCAAGATTATGGCATGAATCACCACTGCCTTTTAGCAGAAAGTCGTTGACCATAGGGCAGGCAGCATACCGATAAGGTTGCCCGATATGGTTGATGAGCGGCACACATTATGATAATTGAATGTAACTACAACCAATCACGCGCGACAGAACAGGGAGTTCACCATGTCATTTGAATATGAAGGCAACGAGATCGAAACCGACGCCAACGGCTATCTGACCAACCAGGAAGACTGGACCAAAGAGATGGGCACATTCATGGCCAGCCTTGATAACGTCGAGATGACCGAGCGCCATTGGGATGTGATCAATTTCCTGCGGACGGAATATTTCGACAACGGCCAAGTCCACCCCAACACCCGCACCATCATGAAGGCGATGTCCACCGCTTGGGGCGAAAAGATCAAACAGGGCGACCTATATGCGCTGTTTCCGGGTGATCCGTCGAAACAGGGCGGTAAACTGGMGGGTCTGCCCGAGAGCCGCCGCAAGGGTGGATACTAAATCCAGCCCGGCTCTCACGGCTGGTTTTGCGGTAACCCATCATTAATCTCGTAATAATCGCCCTTGTCGGCGACAAAAACATGCTTGGCCAGATGGGGGCCAGATGGGGGCCAGATGGGGTGTCGAAGGCGCCTATCGCGTCCATGGCGATGGCTTCTTGCACAAATAGTTTGAGGATATCGATAAAGCCGAGGACATGCGCATCATGGCCCGATGGAAACGCCAGACCGACCAGAATAAGAAACACCACATAGGCGACACCATCGTTGAACAGGCTCTCGCCCGCGATCTTGGTTTCCATTGATCTCTTCAGGTTTGCGGCCCGCAAAACACCCAGCATTGCCACAGGGTCCGTAGGGACACAGGGGTGGCCAGCGCGCCAAACACCAGTGCAATCAGTGGCATCCCCGTCAGCCAGCTGAACCCGGCGCCGATGATCACGGTGGAGAGACCTACGCCGATGGTCGCCATCATCGCCACCAAAACCCATTCGCGTTTCAGATACGATATATTAACATGCAAGGCCCCTGCAAACAGCAACAGGCCCAACATGCCCTCAAGCAGGGCGTCGGAAAACTCCACTCCCTCGACCTGGCTGCGCACCACATCTGCATGCCCCATTCGGGCCGCAGATAATCCAGCCCCATTACGCCAAGAGACGCAAGGAACGCCACGATCAGAATGCCGATAGAGGAGGGCAGTTTCAGGAATAGATAGTTGATGGCCCCGAACGCGCCAGCCAGCACGATCAGCCCGAAGCAATTTGCAGTAATGTCATTGGGCGTCCCTGTTTACCTTATTTGCAGTCCTTCTAGTACAACGCGGTGGTGAATCGGGGCTTGCAACATGGGCCCAGGCGTAGGCCCTGTTAAACCTCGCACAGATCCGAGCGGGTGATAAACCGTTTGCCGCGCCCGTTATCCAGCGAAAACATACCGCCGCGCCCGTTGATCACATCAATGGTCAGGCGGGTGTGTTTCCAGGCCTCGAATTGCGGTCCACTGATGTAAAACGGTGTGTCGCCGATTGCACCCATCTGCACATCATGGTCCGCGATAATCAGATCACCTTCGGCATAACACATCGGAGCAGAACCATCACAGCAGCCGCCCGATTGATGAAATATCACCGGTCCGTGGTCGGCAATGATTTCGTTTAACAACTGCAAGGCAGCCTCGGTGGCTTTGACTTGATCAATCATCTTATCCTCGGGTTTTTCAGGGGTATCCGTCATTTTGGCCGCCTTATTTTACCAAAATGAACCACTTTGTCACTGTTGGCATAGGTCTTCATTTTCGGAATGCGGGCGGGGCAGTTTCGAAAGGCTTGTTCAACCTGCACCCGGATAATGGCTTGGGCTTTGGGCCAGATTTCGGCCTCGGCTGGCCCGGCATCCTGAACAAAAGCCTTGCCATTCACCCGCGCGCGCATCTGTTCGGTGAAATCAATGAACAACATGCCGATGTGCGGGTTCAGGTGGATATTGCCCAGACTGTTATAAAACCCGTTGCCGGCAAAATCAGGGAACAGAATGGTTTTGGGGTCTGCTATTTTCAACAAGGGCAGGGGGCGGCCCGCAGGCGAAGAATCCCGCCCGCGAAAGTTAGCATCGCAAGCCYCGACATCGCTGGCAGTGGCGATAAAGAAAAACGGCTGGCGCTCGATAAATCTGGCCAAGGATGGCTCGATGTGGTCCAGCACCTGTTTGGCCAGCATCTCCTCGCTCAGCTTGATGCGGCCCGGCAACCGCTGCCGCATCGTTCGTTCGCCATCGTGGCTGATGGGTTTGTCAGCATTCTCCATAAGTGCAGCCCCCAGTCGTGGATATCAGAAAAAGGGCGTGCGGTAAGGCACGCCCGATTTATATCGCCTAGAAGAAACCCAGTTTGTTGGGGTTATAGCTGACCAACAGGTTTTTGGTTTGCTGGTAGTGACCCAACATCATCAGGTGGTTCTCGCGGCCAACCCCTGACTGTTTGTAGCCGCCAAATGCCGCGTGCGCCGGATAGGCGTGATAACAATTGGTCCAGACGCGGCCCGCCTTAATGGCGCGGCCCATGCGATAGCAGGTGTTCATATTGCGCGACCAGACGCCAGCGCCAAGACCATAGAGCGTGTCATTGGCAATTTCCAGCGCTTCCTCTTCGGTTTTGAAGGTGGTCACGGCCAGAACCGGCCCAAAGATTTCCTCTTGGAATATCCGCATTTTATTGTGGCCTTTGAACACGGTTGGCTGCACGTAATAGCCGCCGGTGGTCTTGTTATCCAGCTCGGCTTCACCGCCACCGCACAGAACTTCGGCACCTTCCTTGCGGCCAATATCCATGTAGGACATGATCTTTTCAAACTGCTCTTCCGAGGCTTGCGCCCCGACCATGGTGTTGAAATCCAGCGGATCCCCCTGAACGATCGCCTCGATGCGMTTCAGGCATTTGGCCATGAATTCCTCATAGATGTCCTCGTGGATCAGCGCACGTGACGGGCAGGTGCAAACCTCGCCCTGATTAAAGGCAAACAGCACCAGACCCTCGATCGCTTTGTCCAGAAACGCGTCATCCTCATCCATGATGTCCTTAAAGAAGATGTTGGGCGATTTGCCGCCCAGTTCCACCGTACTGGGGATGATGTTGGCGGCTGCGTATTGCATGATCAGACGGCCCGTGGTGGTTTCGCCGGTAAAGGAGATCTTGGCGATGCGGGTCGAGGTGGCGAGCGGTTTACCAGCCTCAAGACCAAAGCCGTTCACCACGTTCAAAACACCGGCAGGCAGCAAATCACCGATCAACTCCATCATCACAAGGATTGATGCCGGTGTCTGTTCCGCCGGTTTCAGCACGATACAATTGCCAGCAGCCAACGCAGGGGCCAGTTTCCATGTGGCCATCAGAATCGGGAAATTCCACGGGATGATCTGGCCAACCACGCCCAATGGCTCGTGAAAGTGATAGGCGACGGTATCGTCATCCAGTTGACTTAACGATCCTTCTTGGGCGCGGATCACACCGGCGAAATAGCGGAAATGGTCAACCGCCAGCGGCAGATCGGCGGCGTTGGTTTCGCGGATCGGCTTGCCGTTGTCCCATGTTTCGGCCTCGGCCAGCAGCGGGATGTTGTCCTCGATCACCTGGGCAATTTTGTTGATGATCACGCTGCGCTCGGCGACGGATGTTTTGCCCCAAGCGWCTTTGGCAGCGTGGGCCGCATCCAGCGCCAGTTCGATGTCTTTTTCGTTTGAGCGCGGGATCTGGCACAGAACCGAGCCGTTGACCGGCGTGATATTGTCAAAATACTGGCCATCCACCGGATCAACCCATTCRCCACCGATATAGTTGCCGTATTTTTCCTTGAACTTAAAAGCCATTTTTTATTCCTCCCAGAAAGTTGCTTTATGATATTGGACCGAAGTTTGGCTTGAAATATCAAACCTGTCATCTTGGTTGTGTATGATGACAGGCAGATGTGTCGCAAACCTGATACAGTTCACAGCGATAACAGCGAAAATTCAGGTTTTGAATTTCTTCAGCTTGCGGTGCAGGGTGGCGCGGCTGATGGCCATTGCCCGCGCCGCCGCACTGATATTCCCCCCAGAATTGGCCATGGCCTGCTGGATAATCCGCTGTTGCGCCATCGCATATTCACGGGCCTGATCCACCTTTTGACCATGCAGACTGCTCAATGGGCGCGGGTTTTCCAGATCGGTGTTGCTTAGACCGTAAATGTTTCGCGCACCGCGTGTCGCGCCAATCACCAGATCATCTTTGTCGACAGCAATCAACGCCGCACTGCGCAGGTTTTCCTGCGTTGGGGTGGCGTCTTCCTTGGTTGACGCCAGCAATATACGCGCGCTTGAAAACCGTGCGCTAAAATGGTCCGTTTCAATCCGCCGCGCGGTATCCACCACCGCCACCGATATCAGGCGCGAAAATCCGGCCGTTAAATCGGVVHGGMAMVADVWVHVATCGATTGCCGCCATCAGATTGCCCTCATGGTCAAAAATCGGCGCAGCTGTGCAGGACATCCCGATGTTTTTAGAATGGAAGTGCTGGTCTTTGTGGATCGTCAGCGGGCGCTCCTCAACTATGCAGGTTCCAACCCCGTTGGTGCCCTCGCTTTCCTCGCTCCAGATGGCACCGGTCCAAAGCCCCCATTTATCGAACGTCTTGTCGTCTTGCGCCGCACCACGCCGCGCTATGGCCACACCATTTTTATCGGCCAGAATAACGCTGCACCCGACATCGCCAACCGCAAGGTATAGCTGATCCAGACTGACCTCGCTGGTGTTGACCAGCAGGCCAAGGTGCTCTTGCGCTTCTTTCAGTTCCTGATCGGTAAGGCGTTCGGGGGCAAGTGGTTTGTCAGGGGCCAACTCATGCAGCRCGCTTGACCTTTGCCAAGACGCAACCAAAGGATGCCGTGCGGCTTCATCACGCGCGATGGCGGCTTCAATCGTGGCTGCGTRGTCCCCCACAGGCGGCATATTGGCTCCCATTTCAATTAATCCTGCAATTGGGCACCATCCTGACAGTGTAGTCAAACAATAATATCAAAGGCGCCAATGCGGTGCAGGGTCGATTGCATGACTTCACCCGTTGGCTTGTAAAATAGTGGCAGGCGTGTGCTGTTGACCACAATTGTGGAGACGAAATGAATAGCAAACCCAACATAGACGCATTCGGCGCGGCATCCTTGATCGGGTTCTCGGTTTTGCTCGGCTTTAACCAAGTGGTGATCAAAGTGGTGAATGGCGGCTTTGCAGCCGGTATTTTTCTCAGGCCTGCGCTTGCTCGGGGTGATATTCTGCGTCTGGCTGTGGATGTTGTCAATTTATCCAGCCAGTTAAGTGGCTTCTTTTAGAGACAGGACCTATTAAATACGGGGATTCCCAAGAGGTCCGGTTTCTGATTCAATGAATGCAGGAGGATCTGTTCATGTCGGATCACTATTGGCTTTCAGAAACACAGCTCGACCGTATAAAACCCTACTTTCCACGATCACACGCTGTGCCACACGCTGTGTCACGCGTTGACGATCGCCGCGTTCTTGGCGGCATTATTCACGTGTTGAAACATGGGCTTCAATGGCGGGATGCACCGTCCGGATACGGCCCTCACAAGGGTAATCCCCCCCACAGGACAGTGCCGGACTTGTCGCCAACGAGTTCGTTAATCACCTTGCGGTAAGCGTCGATAACGATGGTTTCGTCATATTCAAGCTCCATCTTGCGCCGACCCTGTCGACCCATTTCTGTCTGTTGCTCACGGGAGAGCGCAAGAAATTCTTCGATCGCTACGGTCAAACTATCAACACTGCGTGGTTCACAAAGAAACCCGGTTTGTGCATTTTCGACAACATTTCGGCAGCCGGGCGTATCAGTGGTAATGACCGGACGGGCCATCGCCGCAGCCTCAAGCAGGCTGCGTGGTGTGCCTTCGGGGTAGTAAGAGGGCAGAACAATACAATCTGCTGCGGCGATGTGCGGGCGCACATCGTCTGTTGCGCCGAGATATTCTACAACACCCTCTTCTACCCAGCCGTCTAGCATTTCGCGCGGTATTGCACTGCGGTTTTCCACGTTCAGGAAACCAAGAAGTTGAAATCTGGCTTGAGGGTATTTCTGTTTTATTGCGCGAGCGGCCTCTACAAATTCACCAACGCCCTTGTCCCAGAGCAACCGGGCGATTAACAAAAAGCTTATCGTATCACTCTCGGCTGCTGGGGCGGGGGCGAACAAATCGAGATCTACACCAGAACCCGGAAGCAGGCGCGCCTGTTTGTCTGTTGCCAGTCCTAGTGACGAAAATGTGTCTTTGTCATCCTGGTTCTGAAAGAAGATCGTTTTGGGCCAGCGGAAAGAATATCGATAAAGCATTCGAACCATGCGGTTCAGCCAGTTATCGGCAAGGAATGCGGTTCCAAGGCCACTGACATTTGGAACGACAGGAATATTCAGCGGGCGCGCGGCGAAGCAGGAATAGATGTTGCATTTTATCGTGTAGGAGAAGACAATATCCGGCCTCTGCGCTTGCAATAATTGCCGGATCCGCCAGACGAGAGCCGCGTCACGTAGCGGTGATGTGCCCTTGTTGTCCATTTTGAGCGGGAGAAACCGGCAACCAAGTGCAACGATACGATCGCTGTAATCATCGGGGGGGGCGGCAACGACAATTTCATGCCCGTCTTCTATGAAAGCCGAAATCAGTGCCCGGCGAAAATTGTAGACGTACCAGGAGGTGTTGGCTGAGATTAGTATTTTCATTTAGAGTCTCGAATCGCTTGCATAACTTTAAAACTTTGCATCTGAAGGGAATATTCCTGCTCCACCTTTTTGCGCCCGGCCCTACCCATAGTCTCGCGAAGCTTAGGGTCATTAATCAGCTTGGGTAAAGACTTGTCCCACTCAGCATCGGTGCTGGCCAGAAATCCGTTGACCCCATGCTCCACAATAACCCGAGCCACCACCCACATTTCAAAGGGATTCCCTTGGGATGGAATATCTATTTTCTTGTCTCCATCAAAAGATCCGTGGCAATCTCACTCCATTTGAAAACGTCTAAGTCAGGTACTTCCTTGGTCAACATCATCGCTTCCATTAGGCGTGAACGCACTTGGTCTGAATTTGAAAAATCCACAATATGGCCTCCTACAATCTGTTGTAGTTCGTTAAAGACTGGAATGTCATTAGCAACAACCGGCAGTCCACGCGCACGCGCTTCTAGATAGGGCATGCCAAAGCCTTCCAAGTTGGACGGAAATACAAAGACCCGCGACTGATCATAAATCCGGATCAATTCTTCTTCGCTAAGGTCTTGCATAAAGGTTACATCAAGGCTCCAGTCAATTGCGGCCTTCTTGCACTGTTCCCTCTCGCCAAAATCTGCACCAACAAACACCACTGAGAAAGATGTTCCTCGAATGGCGCGCAACAGATTGATATGCCCTTTGTGGCGTGCGAAATTTGAGACAAAAATCAGATCGTAGCATAAAGGAGTGCGATCTGTTCGATCCATCTCAAGCCATGCACTTGAAACCCCGTTGTAAGATACTAGGATGTGATCCACAGGCAGATGCAGAGCTTCCAGTAGGCGATTTTTTTCCGAGAGTGAAACCGTTATTAGCCCATCGGAAATTCGGGCCGACACCCAATGCACCATGCGCGCAATTTTTCGTTTTGATCGCCCATGTGCCGTCACAAATTTGGCGTCATGGATCATGTGGAAAAGGCGATAGCGTCCAAAGGGCAGAGGGGCGAACGGACTTTCACTAATAACCACCTCTGGTTTCAGTCGCCACAGAAGCCAGTTTAATCTTAGAACGTTCCAAAATTTAACAAAGAAATTACCCTCAAGAGAATAAGGGATATGATCCACATCGGCATCGATCTTCCATGGCGAAAGGCAAGATACTTTCACATTATCGTCGGAAAGCGCGATGCAGAGGTTTTCAATGCGTTTACGCGCGCCAGACATCGCCCCGAAATGTTCATACGGGCTGACAAACGCCAGCTTTGGGCGTGTCGTAGTCATATGCGCAGCCCGCTCGCCAAATGGAGCGCATTTATACCGGCTTGAACTGGAGAGAAGTGAAGTTTGCGAAAAAACAGGTAATGGCCTTTATAGGAACGTGCCAGTCGTTTGAAACGCGAACTGAGCTTGGAAGTGGAGTGACCGCCAGCGTGCTGAACAGTTAGTTCTGGCAAAACGAATACATCAGCCCCCGATGTGCGCGCTCGCAAACACAGATCAAGATCTTCGGCATAAAGAAATATATCCTCGCAATAACCACCAACTAAGTTAAAAAGCTCAGCTCCAATCGCTAAACATGCACCGGACGCGTAAAGAACAGGAAAGGCTTCCGCTCCGGTGGGTTGAATATATATACGCTGAAACGCAAGCCCATATCTGCCGGGCCTTTTTAAAGTAGAAACACGCCCACTGCCATCAAGTAGAGAGGGCCCCCAGATTGTACGGTCAAGCGGCCCAGGGCAATTGTCAAGCAAGTGTTCCAGGGTTTGAGGAGATATCTCTGCATCTGGATTCAAAAACAGCAAAATCGGTGCATCCGTATTCTGCGCACCAAGATTGCAGGCGCGACCAAAGCCCAGATTCTTGCCAGGCGATACGACAAGAGTCGTATCTAATGCTGGTTTGAAATCACCGCTATTGTCTACCACAATCACCTTGATCTCAGAGAGCTGGGCAGCAGTGCGTTCTAACGTATGTATCAACGTTCCCGAGTAGTAATTGACCGTAATAATCGTTGCGTTTTTCATCTTGACACTAAGCTCCAATAATCCCCAGGCCGATGTATCTGTAAAGTGACCAAAACCCAGCCCCCGTGAGCAGAATGACCGGAACAATATTTCCTGTTGACAGGCGATATCGGAACACAAGGAATATGAAAGATATAGACAATAATTCCTTCATCCTGGAGGCAAATACAGGCACTGGCAGGAAAATGATAAAGATTACAATGCTTGCGGCTGCGATAAAGAAAAACAACCTTTGCTGCGAATCCTTAACCAGCCCTGAAAAATATCCTACAATCAGCAAAAGGATCATAGACATATTCAGCACAGAAAAAATGTTGGGCCGAGTATCATTCAGTGAGTTCTCTATATAGATTGACACAAGTGGATTTACATAACTGGCAACAAATGCTGCCTGGGTAACGATGGTATTTGAAAAAACCCAGCCAAGCGGCAGGAGTGCCAGTATGATGTATGGCTTCCGGCGTCCCAGAAAAGCTGCAAAAAGCATTCCGGCAAACAAAGCGGCGGAAAAATGAAAGCTGRTTGCGAGACCAAAAAAGACCAGCGAGCGCCATTTTTTTTCGTCAAGAAAAGCAAATATCGCGTGCAATGCCAAAGCTGCAGCCAGCGCGGTCCGAATTTGAGTATATTCAAGGAGTGGGTAAAAAAGTACCATATATGCGATGAAAGCAAGAAGTGGAGATCCGCAATGCCGGTAGAATAACTGGATCTTCAACCCAAGGGATATCGCGATAATAAAGGTCGCATATTGTTCGTATGATGCGTTCAGGACGTTCTTGAATATCCAAGCAAGAAGTACGAACCCCGGTTCAAATCTGAAATCACTAAATCTCAGATCAGTTGGAATAGAGTCGAAAAAATTGACATAATTAAAGAAATCCCGCCCCTCGCCAAGCAGACGAAACCCCGCAGCATAAGAGGCTGCTGCCCAAACGGTAAATACAAATACTGCCTGCATATAGAAGGCGTTGCTGTGAGCTTTATTCACGTAGAGGGCGTGGCTGTGAGCGTTGTTCATAGCGTGGCGTCAAAAATATCGAGCATCTGAGTGGCTACCTTGCCCCAGGCAAGATTTTCTGAAACGAATTGCAAACCGTTTTGGGTTTTTGTTGCCGGGGTTTTGCAAGCCATCACTTCATTCACCCCTTCCACGAGCGCCTGGGCGTTTTCAGGCGCAACCAGCCAACTGTTATCAGGATTTCCAGGAAAGTAACCCGTGTGTACGACTGGCGTGCCACATGCCATGCCTTCGATGACCGGATAATGCGGCGCGCCAAACTGGCCAATGCAGCCGACAAGCAGGATATCCTGTGAGCGGTAGAAATCGGCAAGTTCGTTGTCATTTTCTATGGTCACTACCTCGGCGGCTGGGTGGCTCCATCCGGAAGGAAGATTGCCAAAAGCCACGCGCAGGCGAAAACGAGGGTCTGTCATATGAAGTTTTTCGAAAGCATCAAGAACGAACTGGGTGCCCTTATATGGTTCAGTTCTGCCAATTGTCCCAAGATATATTACTTCTGAATCTGCTAAAGGTGTCCGGTTTTCCCGTGGATGGAAATTATCAGTGTCGACGCCGGGGGGGACAAAACTGACCTGACCTGTAGCAGAGCCTTTGGGGTATGTGCGCGAGTTCGATATGTGCAAAAGACCAAAGTGATAAGAGAGTCTCGCCAGTAAATGCTTGATCGGGTCAGTGCGCAAACTGTAATAATCGGGCTCATAAGCTTGAATGTAATATATTTTTTTTGCAGTTCCGCATTTGGCAAATTTTACGGGCCAGGTCGTCAGGGAATGGTTCGCAAGAATGAAATCAAAGCGTGATCCGACATCAGTCAGCCCGGCATACAGGGAAAGAATATTGTCAGCTCCGGTTCTTTTCCTCTCTGTTTTCGCGAAAACACCGTCATCATCAATTACCCCCCTACGATTTGCCCTTATGATTGCGGCTCTGGTTGGGAAGTAGGGGGGAGGAGAGGTCTCCGGGATGAGAAATGTAATGTCATGACCCAGGTCAAGCCAGGCGTCAGCCAGTTTCGAGAGAACCCGATAACCTCCGCCCCACGAAAAACCGAGTATCGGAATAAGTATTTTCATTAAATAAGCTCCATTTCAATCCGGTACAAACAGGTCATTTACCCACCCGCAACCTTCCCACTATTTCCCTACTCAAAACGGCCAACCGCCTTGCCGGCCCGCTCATCTCCCCCATTTCGGCAAACCGCACCAGCATGTAGAAGCCCATAATCACCGCCAATATTATCCCCACAGCGGCCGAAGCCATGTCTGACACATGCCCAAGCCCCGCCACCACAACCGCCATAACGATCAATACTGCTGCCTGAATTTTGACGACCCTTGTCCAGGCAAACCCGATGCGCCTGCGGGCGATCCAGTAGACCAGCGGCAAGTAAACCAGATACATCGCAAGAAAGGCAACTCCGGTGGCCAATACCCCCAGATAGGGAATAGCCACCCCGACGCCCAGTACGAACACAGTAATGGCAATGCTTTCAGTTAGTACAAAGGTTTTCCCGGCTCCGGCAGCGAGCAGAACAAAGCCCAGCGGGAAACTCAATACCTTGAAAATATCGCCCAAAAGCTGCCAGCGCAGAATCTCAGCGGCGGGCGCGAATTCGGCTGTATAGAGCAGCCGGATCACCCAGGGAGTCAACGCAAGCAGGGCAATGAGCATCGGCCCGACCAACAGCAACGCGACCTCTGTCTGTTCGTTGACCAGACGGCAGGCGGCAGGCTTGTTGCCGATGCACCCCGAAAGACGGGGGTAATAATCCGTTGCCATGGCGCTCACCACGAAGGTCAGGTAGGTCATGCCTATAGTCCAGGCAGCCTGGAACTGCCCCAATGCATCGAGTCCGAGGTCACGTTGCACAAGGGTGCGAACAGCCAGATGGCCAAACCCTGTCACCAATGCGGCCAGCATGAAAGGGACGCCCAACCGCACCATGACCCGCCACTGCCCCGCCAGATCGTGCAATGGCGTCGGGCCGGTATTGATCCGCCCGAGTTTATTGACGTACCAATGCCCCAGCGCAAAGCTGGTCATTGGTCCGATCAGTATCAGCACCAAAAGTCCGCTCTCGCGCCAGAGTAACAACGCCCCAACCCCGAGCCCCGCTCCGAGCAGTCCTGATGCCACCTGAATGCGGGCCAGATCGCCGACCCGCCGCAGCCCGTTCAAAAGAGCGGTCTGCGACCCGGCCAAAACGGTCAAAGTGACCCCAAGCGCCAACCAGCCGACTTCGGACCCGCGCAGCGGATCCGCGATTATGCTGGCGGCAATCCGCTCGCGCATCAGGAAAAAGACCATCCCCCCCAACGCCGCCAGCGCCAGCATCCCCCAAAACAATGCGCGACGCGTGGCGGCGATCTCGCTGACGCTGCCATTCTCCTGCGCCGCGGCGATTTGGCGGGTGCCCACCGTTCCAAAGCCAAGCGACGAAACGATCGCGGCAGTGGAAATGAGGTTGAGATATATCCCGTATAATCCGACCCCCGCGGGCCCCAGAAGAACCGCTATTGCTTTGACCCGCACCAACCCAGACAAAATGTTGATTACCGACGCCGCCCCCATGATAAGGGACGATCGCAGAATGGTCGCGTAGGAATTCACCTCCGTCACGGGTTCGTCATACAAAGCGCGGCCATCACCGCTTTCTGCCCGTCACGGTCAAACTGCGGCCCTATCGGCAGGCTGAGCACCTCCCCGGCCAACTGCCTTGCTATGGGAAAATCATCCGGCAAAAACGCCGCTTCGCCATAGGCCTGCTGCATATGTGGCGGGATCGGATAATGGATCAGCGTGCCGATCCCGGCCGCCGTCATCCGCGCCTGCAATGCGTCGCGCCCGGCGCTGCGCACAACGAACAGGTGCCACGCAGGCTCGGCCCAGTCGGGCACATGCGGCAGGATCAGGTCCGTGTGCGCCAGACCCGCCCTGTAAGCCGCGGCAATTTCCCGCCGCCGCCCGGTCCAGTCATCAAGATGCGCCAGCTTTACCCTCAGGATCGCCGCCTGAACCGGGTCAAGACGGCTGTTCATACCCTGCACCTCATTGAGGTATTTCTGGCGCGAGCCATAGTTGCGCAACAATCGCACCTTGTCGGCCAGATCGGCGCGATTGGTGGTGATTGCTCCCCCGTCACCCAGCGCCCCGAGGTTTTTGCCAGGATAAAAGCTCCAGCAGACAATATCACCATGCGCCCCGATCCGCCGGCCCTTGTAACGGGCACCATGCGCCTGTGCGGCGTCCTCGACCACGGCAAGGCCATGGGCACGGGCCAGCGCGAGGATCGGGTCCAGATCGACGGGCTGGCCATAGAGATGCACCGGTAACAACACTTTGGTCCTTGGAGTAATCGCCGCAGAGATTTGTGCCGGGTCGATGTTGTGCGTGGCCGGGTCAGGCTCCACCGGCACCGGTATGGCCCCCACCGCCGACACCGCCAGCCAGGTGGCGATATAGGTGTTCGAGGGCACGATAACCTCGTCCCCCGCCCCGACCTCCAACGCACGCAGGGCCAGGATCAGAGCATCAAGACCATTGGCAACGCCCACCGCATGGGATGCCCCGCAATATTCGGCCCACTCTGCCTCAAAACGCTCCACTTCGGGGCCAAGGATATACCAGCCGCTGTCCAGCACCCGGGCTACCGCCGTGTCGATTTCGGGTTTGAGTTCGCGATAAGCCGCGCCAAGGTTAAGAAAGGGTATCATTTGGCCTCCCGGCAACTTCTTTTTGGAAGGCGTCGTAGGTACGGATATAGTCCGACGCATCGTAAGCATGTGATGTAAATACCAACAGGACAGCATCGCGCGTATAGCGATATTGTGTGCCCCAAATCATTGACGGCATGTATAACCCTATGTCGGGCCGATCCAGAACAACCTCCCTGCGGGCGCTTCCGTCATCCAGCAACGCCTGGCAAGATCCCTGAACACAGATCAGAAACTGCTGACAGATTTTGTGGGCATGTTCCCCTCTCAATTCTTCCGAAGGAACGTCAAATACCACAAAATATCGTTTTGGAGCGAAGGGGAAATGATCCTCGAACTCACCGACACTCAGACTGCCACGAAGGTCGGAAATCCGTGGCATATAGTAAACGCTGGCCGAGCCAATCCCAAGAGGTTCGRTCGACACTTCGCGCCGGTCGCCACTGGGAGGAATCGGGGCGACCGCATTCCCGGCAGCGAGATGCGCCGTTTCCTGGCTATTCACATAGCCCRCGATCTGCGCCGGATTACCCTGAACCACAGCGTTTGCCGGAACCGATGCCAGCACCACACTCCCTGGCTTGACATGAACGCCCCAGCCAAGCTCGACTTCGGGGCCAATCACCGCGCCGGCTCCAATAAGAACGCGGGAGCGCACCTGAATGGGTTTTGATCCGCCATTGGCAAAGACAACGCCCGGCTCGATAACCGCATCGGCCTCGATTGCGAGCCTGTCCGACAATRAGACACCAGCAGCAATTGTCACGCTATGATCTATGATGGCCCCCTGCGGTACGACCACGTCTGATGAGATGGATTTCAACGTCATGTCCCTGACTTCAACATTTTGATATACCTGTCCCGGTCACGTAAAAACCGGTCGCGGCCGTATTTGAAATAGTTGTTTTCGTTGTCGGCCCCGGTCTCTGTCGCGCCGAAGCGTGATGGAAGGATATTAGGCTCGGTCATTGTTGTTCCGTAGATTGCAAGGTGGTCAAAGATGCTGATTGGTCTTAACCGTCAGGAAACTCGTTCTTCCAAACTTGGGTGATTTCTTCAGGATACCCTCGGTGAAAGTGCCGACGCCAAGGGTAAACCGGTTTACCATCTTTCTTGAAACGAATTTTGTCGGTTGGTCCGATTACTTTTCCGGGCATGCCAATGACGATTGAATCTTCGGGAATGCTTCCTCGAACCAGCGTCATTGCACCTACCAGCGCGCCCCGACCGATTACGGATCCGGGGAGAATTGTGGACATTGTAGCAATCGCTACATAATCTTCGATTTTGCAACCAATCAATTCGCCACTAGGAGGGTGAGGGTCATTGGTTAGCACAACATAAGGGAAAATCCACACAAAATTGCCGATGTCGGTTTTTTGACCAATATGAACGTTACTGTGTAGTCGAACATAGTCACCAATTGTACAATGACCCTGCAAGTCAGAAAGTGTTCCAATCTGCAAGCCCTCACCTGCCAGAACACCTTCTCGGACTGTCACTCTGTGGCCGGTGCGCAAGCCTTTCCCAAATTTCGAACCAAGATAGAAAATACTGCCAGACCGGATCAAACTGTCGGGACCAATAGTAAGCGGTTTGTCTTCGAGTATTCCGAAATCTATCCCTATCTCGCAGTAAGAACCAATTTCGGTTTCATCACCTATTTCAACATTGTCACCGATACTTGTAAAAGCGCCAACTTTACAATTTATCCCAATATTTGCGTGCTTTGAAACAATAGAAGTAGGGTGTATTTGCGTTGACATAGTTAGAGCCTCATATTGGTTTCTTGCGCGTCCAGCACATTTTTGAGATTATAAAGAACGTGATCGGCCTTGCCAAAGCCGATAGCCTTGGATTTCCTCTAGATGGTTGTGCATTTGAACCGCCCCTCCCAGTTGCTATTGGTGATTTGCTTGAGCCACGTCTTCAGCCGTTTCCATATCTTCCCGCACCGCCTCGATCTCCGCTTTCAGCGTCTCATATTCACGCATCTTGCGGGCCAGAAAGCGCCCGGTCAGCGTGGTTTTTTCGGCAATGCCCTTGGGCGTCAGCAGATA
Organism: Marinosulfonomonas sp.; assembly: GCA_002732995.1. Classification (GTDB taxonomy): domain Bacteria; phylum Pseudomonadota; class Alphaproteobacteria; order Rhodobacterales; family Rhodobacteraceae; genus Profundibacter. The sequence goes on from NVTS01000039.1 coordinate 20,308, forward strand.
GACATACTTGCGTTTGTCTTTTGCTTCCTGAAAATTGCGCATCTTGATGAGGCCCTTTTCGACCAGCGCATTGAGGCAGTAATTGACACCGCCAAGGCTGAGATTGAGGGTGCTCGCGATGTAACGCTGGCTGCTGGCGGGTTTTTCCTGCAACAGGCGCAAGACCCGAAAACGCACGTCCTCGGCCTTGATCTGGTTTTTATCAGCCATTGGCAGCCGATACGAAGTAGGGTTCAGGCGAAGGCATGGCTACCGCATGGGAACTCACCGTAGTGAGCCTCTGGGGTAGATTTGCTAGCGATGTATCCAAACCAATCACCATAATAGTTCAAGTGCGAACTGTTACCCGATTCCCGCTCAGGATGAAACCCCCGAAATCACTCTCAGCTTAAATGTTTGCAAAGCCGCAGTTCGTGCCTGACGAGATGCAGAAGGGCTAACATGCGTGGGTGAAATGCCTTTTCTTATCTCACGCCACGCAAGTTTTTTGACAGTTGTAAGGCTAGATCGTCATGGCCAGGCGCGCACAACAAACGGTTGGCATCGGCATGCTGGCGGTTGTGCCGGTGACCAAAACTAGCGAAACCCGACCCGGATAAATCACGGCATCAGCCGCGTATCCTGCTCAACTCGCGCCAAACCATGCGCGGCCAGCATTGTGTTAAAGCCGTCCGTCTCGCATTTGATAGCATTGAAAGCTATCTGTGCCCGCTCTTCGGTCAGGTGATATAGCGCCCAGTCAGTCTTGGGCGGATTGTCCAATCCCAATATCTCCAACAATTCGGGGTCTTGGGTGTGTGCTGCGTAAAACGTGGCCGCCCCTGTTCCTTCCGGTGAAAGCTCAACCACGAAGGTTGAACCCGGATCAGATGAGGCATCACGCCCAAATGCGCGCATGAGGCGGTTGGCATCATCGACTTGGGCGGCGGGGACTAACAGGGATAAGCTCATGGTTTGCTCCTACGATCAAGAAATTTGTTAAGGTTTGCTTTGTCGGCGTCAGAAACAGCCGCGGATACTATGGTCATGCCGTAAAGCCGGCTGTTCATAAATTGAACCGTCGACCTTTGACCGAAAAGTATGTAGTCTGGGGCAGGGACTGTAAGGTCTGCGGGTGTACCGGATACAGTAACGACCTGCGTGCCATCCTGCGCCAAAGTCAGCTCTCCCGTTGATCTGTTCCACTCCTGAATAAACGTAYGCGCAACGCCCAACGCGACAGRATTGGCAGCGTTTGCAACAATCACACCGGCGGTTGTTACCACGGCGGGGCGCGGCAGTCCGRGAGRGCTGGCTTTTAAATAAAGCAATCCAACATCACCGCTTCCGCCAATAAAATATGGGTTGCTGCCCGCACTTTCCAACGAAAGAGCAAAGCCAGCCAGAACGCTTGACTGCGGGTCAACAGCAAGCGGAGAAAACTGCAAAAAGTCATCCACACCATCGGCCTCAAGATACCAACGGCCATTGGCCGTGCGACGCAGCATTGGACGCTTGGTCGCCGTGGCCTGCAAGGCATGGTGCCCGTTGCCGGACAGATCGTCCAGCGCACCCACCGGAGAGTCCACAGCACCCTGTATGGTGCGCGCACTGTCCTGCCAGCACGTGGCCGGACTGGGCAGGTAGACAACACCCGCCTCGCCGGACTGGAACAGGCTCATGGGGTGCCAAAGGCCCACATCAAGCGTTATCCATACGCTGTCGTCCCACATCAGCAATGCCCACATTGTCTCGTCCAGCACCTGCCAGCCGGTTTGGGGGATCAGCCKCAACCACGCCCCGCTGGAAAACCGCGCCACGCTGTTATCCCAACCAGCCCATGCGCCGGTGGCACCGCTGGCGACAATGTAACGGTCACCCTCAGCCGGACTGCCGGGCGGGGCCGTGAGCGACGCCGAGATCACCCCGCTTGGGCTTTGAGGCCCCGCCGGACCCTCCAGCCCGAACGGAAAGGTGACTGCGCCGGTGGCGGCGTCCGCCACCATGGATTGCCTGAAGGTCGCGCCATCGTTGCTGACCTTGATGCTGAAGTCATTGTTGCCCGCAAGGCCCATCTCGGCCCGGCCCAACCAGTTGGTCTGAAACAGCACGCTGGCGGTGTCAGTGGCAACGTTCTTGTTGATCTTCAGTTGGTGCCCC
>NVTS01000040.1 GCA_002732995.1 Marinosulfonomonas sp.
CATCCCGTTTGAAATCTTCACTGAATCTTGCATTGCCCATGGTGGCCTCCTTGCCTCATTTTTAGGGAAGAAGGYGTCTACAAATCTAGGGGCTATTCAGGATGAGGAATAGCGCCGTAGCTTGGCTGATACTGCGCGGCTTAAAGCTGGGTAGCAAGCCAGCTTGCATTTCTTGGGCCGCAAGCCGCGATCCCACGCCGCTTGTTCGGACGTCGTAGCCCGATAATCTGATGGCCCGCCATTGCGCCTGACTTCGCGACTTATGGTCGAGGGCGCACGGCCCAGGTTTCGGGCAATCGCACGCAACGAATGTTTGACGCTCAAACCTCTGGATATCTCTTCCCGGTCAGCAAGGCTCAAAGCTTTCTTGCCACGTTTTYGGTCCACAGGACGAATACCGCCCGTCGGGGAAATCACAGAAAAGACCGATGATGATTGCCGGTCGAACACCCGACCAATCGAACTCATCGACTCTCCACGTTGCCAACGGTCCCAAATCTCTGCCCGTTGCACCGATGAATAATAAATACGGCGGCGATACTTCATTCTGAACACTCCATCTTTCCCTAAAGATTAAAGTGTTGCGTCCACCTGTTGAGAGCACCCCGCATAGGCGACATTAATCAACCCCCGCACTTCTTCCCAAGGGCTCCGCCCGTTCGGCCCTCAAACGCGCCCCCGGAGCGTTTGCCGCTGGCGCGGATCAGGCCTCACCCTCCATCGCCTCCAACTCGTCAATCATCCCCGAGATCATGCTTAACCCTTTGTCCCAGAACTTGGGATCAGACGCATCCAGCCCGAACGGAGCCAGCAGCTCTTTGTGGTGCTTGGATCCACCCGCCTTCAGCATATCGAAATACTTCTCCTGAAACCCTGCATCGCCTTCCTCGTAAACCGCATAGAGCGCGTTTACCAACCCGTCGCCGAACGCATAGGCGTAGACGTAGAACGGCGAATGCACGAAGTGCGGCACGTAGGACCAGAAGGTCTCGTAACCCTCCATAAAGTTGAACACAGGGCCAAGCGATTGGGCCTGCACCGACATCCACAGCGCGTTGATGTCGTCGGGTGTCAGCTCGCCCTCGGCCCGCGCGGCGTGCAGTTTGCATTCAAAGTCATAGAACGCGATCTGGCGCACCACGGTGTTGATCATATCCTCGACTTTNNNTKSCRSCAGCANNSMYKKSSKYSYYSCYKKRTCKTKGSKCYYKSCMASMATTKRSSGAAANGTCAGCATTTCRCCAAASACMSWYGCGGTTTCRGCCARGGTMAGCGGSGTYGAKGMCAWSARTKCSCCCTGYTTRSCSGCYARMACCTGATGCACCCCGTGGCCCAATTCATGCGCCAATGTCATCACGTCGCGCGGTTTGCCCAGATAGTTCAGCATCACGTATGGATGCACCGTGGTCACGGTCGGATGCGCAAAGGCACCCGGTGCTTTGCCCGGTTTCACCCCCGCATCTATCCAGCCATCGCTGAAAAACGGCGCGGCGATTTCGGCCATGCGCGGGTCAAACGCTTTGTAGGCGTCCATCACCATTTTCTCGGCATCTTCCCAGCCGACGGTCTTGGAGCTCTCCATTGGCAATGGCGCGTTGCGGTCCCACACTTCCATTGTTTCCAGACCTAACCATTTGGCTTTCAACGCATAATAGCGATGCGACAGTTTCGGGTAGGCGGCGACAACGGCGTTGCGCAGCGCCTCGACCACTTCGGGTTCCACATGGTTCGATAAGTGGCGGCCGGTTTGCGGGGTCGGCATATTGCGCCACTGATCCTCGATCGCCTTTTCCTTGGCCAGCGTATTATGCACCCGTGAAAACAGCTTGATGTTCTCGCCAAACACCTTGGACAACGCACGCGCCGCCGTTTCGCGCTTGCCACGGTCCTGTTCGGTCAACAGGTTCAGGGTGGCCTCCATGCCCATCTGAACGCCATCCACTGTGAACATCATCCCCGCGATGGTTTCGTCAAACAGCTTGTTCCAGGCGGATGCGCCAACGCTGGATTGATCGTGCAGGAATTTTTYCAACTCGTCCGACAGCTGATACGGCTTCATTGCCCGCAGCTGCTCGAATATCGGCTTGTAGCGGGCCAGATCGGCATTGCTCGCCAGCATCGCGTCCAGCGCCGAATCTTCCAGCCGGTTAATCTCCAGCGTGTAAAACACCAGAGGTGCTGTGAAAACCGTGACCTTTTCCTGCGCGTTCTGCATAAACTGCGCCCGATTCGCATCGGTGGTGTTCTGGTAATAGCGCAGGCCGGCAAAAGACATCAGGCGCCCGCCCGCGGTGCTGATCGCCTCATAGGCTTGCACGCATTCCAGCAATCCAGCCGCATCCAGATCGGCCAGCTTGCCCTCGTATTCGGTGGCAAAATTGGCGCAAGCCGTTTCCAGCCACTCCATATCGCGGGCAAATTCAGGCGCATCCTCGCCGGTATATAGATCGCTTAAATCCCATTCGGGTAAATTACCGAAATCGTCAGCGCCACTGGCATTGCTGGCGGCATCAAAAACAGGGGTGGGCATGGAAAATTGCATGGAAAACCTCTTGATTGCTGGTTCCAACCACATAAGGGCGCCGGGTAGTCGGGTGCAAGGGGTTGACCTGATATTGTGTTCGGCATTTGTTGTAACGGAACTGATAGGAGGCATCGGGATGAAATTTGTGCGGTATGGCGATAGCGGGGCGGAAAAACCCGGAGTTTTGGACGATGCCGGAAATCTACGTGATTTATCCGGCGTTATTGATGATCTGTCCGGCGCGGCGCTGGGGCGGCTTGGCGATGTGGTGGCTGAAACACTGCCGCTGGTTGCGGGCAATGTGCGGTTTGGCCCGCCCGTTTCAAATGTGGGCAAGCTGGTTTGCATCGGGCTGAATTATTACGGGCACGCGGCTGAAATGGGCATGGATATCCCGACCGAGCCTGTGGTGTTTCTAAAAGCCACCAGCGCCATTTCAGGCCCGAATGATCCTATTGCCATGCCGCGCGGATCGGAAAAAACCGATTGGGAGGCCGAGCTGGGCATCGTTATTGGCACGGCGGCTAAATATGTAAACCAGACCGATGCGCTATCGCATGTGGCGGGCTATCTGGTGGTGAACGAAGTGTCAGAGCGCGCGCTGCAACTGGAACATGGCGGCCAATGGACCAAGGGCAAAAGCTGTGACACCTTTGCGCCGCTTGGCCCGTGGCTGGTCACACCGGACGAGGTGGGGGATGTGCAAAACCTGGCAGTGACGCTGTCGGTGAATGGGGCTGTGATGCAGGCGGGAAATACCTCGGATATGATCTTTCCGGTGGCCAAGGTGATTTCCTACCTTAGCCAGATCATGACGCTACATCCGGGTGATATTATCTCGACAGGCACGCCAGCAGGTGTCGGGGTCGGGATGAAACCCCAGCGGTTCTTGCGGGCGGGTGATGTGGTGGAGCTGGCGATTGAAAAACTGGGTGGGCAAAGGCAAGTGGTTCACGCTGATTAAAGCGCTTTGCATTTAATATGAGGTAATAAGTATCGAAATCCGCCCATATTTTTCGCCCACACTTACAGCGTTTCCAGTTCAGCTTGAAACAAAAGTATCGCTTTTTGCATTCAAGCTGCAGGCTTGAGGCAGCGAAAAGTGATTCAACAAAACCGGAAATGCTCTAAAGGAACCTCTGAACAACACCCCCCGCATTTCTGCTATAGTTATGCCATCATATGCAGGAGAGTTTGTGGCTGAAGCAGCCGATCTTTTTGTGCGCGATACTTGAGCCGCGACTCTTGTTGGGTTCAGGTCGGGGCTCATCTCATCCAACATATTTTCACGAAAGACCTCTGCGGGKGCCTGCCACCCTGAGCATTTTCCAGGTGCGTCGTTGAGACGGTCGCAGATCTCTTTCATGTCCTGATCTGACATCAAGCGGATGTCTCGTTTGCGCGGCAGCCAAGGCGCATGACGCGCCAATGACCGGTGATCCGAGCCGCAAGACCGACGAAAATTCGTTAAAAGAAGTTGCTTTGCCGTCGGTTTTTGGGGCGAATTGCTGATTTATTCGTCTTCGCTTTGCGGCGGTGTCCGTCGGATCACGCCTATATCGTGCAGGATCAGAAACATTGCAGGCGTGACAAACAGTGCAAGAATCGTTGCCGAGGTCAGGCCAAAGGCAAGACTGGCCACAATCGGCAGCAACAGTTGCGCCTGCGTGCTGGTTTCAAACAACAGCGGGCCAAGGCCGGCAACGGTGGTCAATGACGTCAGAAAGATCGGGCGGAACCTGTCGCGCACCGCCCCTTGTGCTGCGTCGATCAGTTCGGCACCGTCGTTATAGCGTTCCTTGATAAAGGCGATCAGCAGGATGCTGTTGTTGACCACGATCCCCGCCAAGGTTGCCAAACCCATGAGGCTGGGCATCGAGATTTGCATCCCCATCAGCATATGGCCCCAGACGACCCCGACCAACCCCAACGGGATTGCGACGAAAACGGCAATCGGCTGTATAAAGCTGCGGAATTGATAGGCCAGGATCAAATAAACACCCGCCAGACCGATTAACAGGAAGGTCTTAAGTGAATTGCTACTTTCCGAAGTATCCTTGCTTTCGCCAATGATAATCACATCAACATTGGGGCGTTTTTCAGCCAGTTTCGGCAGGAAATCAGCCTTCAAAGCTGCCATCAGTTCAACCGCGTTGGCAATGGCCGGATTGATAGATCCCTCGACCGTCACGGTGCGCCGTCCATCAATACGCTGGATGCGGGCGTAACCGCGCCCCTGGGTTACGTCAGCCACAGCCGACAGTGGCACAAGGGTTCCGTCCCCCGCCGCGATGCGCAAATCAAGCACATCATTGACCGAGGCCCGATCTGCACCCTTGAGGCGGGCCAGCACATCCAGACTGCCATAACGATCCTGAACCTCTAGTGTGGTGTCGCCGCGAAAAGCACGTCTTAGCTGACTTGCCAGACCTTGCGCCGTGACGCCCAAAGCGCTGGCCGAAGCCGAACGCAACGTTACCACATATTCGGGTTTGCCCGGACGCAAATCGTCAATCACATCACGCACACCGGCAAAGCCACGGAAAAACTTGCGCATTTCGACGGCGGTGGCTTTTAGCGCATCCAGATCGTCGCCCTGAAGACGGATCGCAATCGGTTTGCCGCCCACACCGCGGTCCTTGTCGGTAAAGCGCAAGGACGACATATCGGGCAGCACACCCGTCAGTTTTTTCCAACGCTCGATAATGGTCGTAACGTTGGTGTTGCGATCTTCGGCGCGCAGCAAGCTGGCGCTGACCGTGGCCAGATGCGAGCCAACCTCATCCGCATCCGCATTTGTTCCGTAGGAAACGGTGACGTTGCGCACCAGCGCATTGCCGCCGGGCTGCTCTGGCGTAAGTTCTTTGTTCAAAACCTCCAGCGCCTCGATCACTTTGGCCACACGTTCTTCAGTGCGCCATAGCGGCGTGCCTTGGGGCAACAGCAATCGTGCCTCGATGGTATCGCTTTCAAGGGTGGGGAAGCTTTGGAACTTGATCTGCCCGCCGATGATTGGCGCAATCGACAGCAGGATCAGGAAACCGGCAACACCCATCGTCAGATAGCGTGCCTTCAGTGACAGCAACGACAGAGGTGCCACGACACCATCGCGGAACCTGTCAAAGCCACGCGAAACCGCCTGATTAAAACGGGACGGTTCCGGATTTTTCAGTGCCCCCTTCAGGTGGTGCGGCAGGATCAGGAAGGCCTCGAACAGGCTGACAGTCAGGGTGATCAGCAAAACGATCGGCAAAAACTTCAGCACGGCCCCGATATTGCCCGCCATCATGCCCAGCGGCCCGACTATCATCGCGGTGGTCAGGAACGAGGCAATCACGCCGGGCATCACCTGTTTGGTGCCGTTAATTGCAGCCGCCAGCGGCTCGTCGCCTTTTTGCCGTCGACTGACGATGTTTTCCGAAATGACGATGGCATCATCCATCAGCAGACCAACGGCGACCAACAGGGCCACCATAGTGATCATATTGATCGTCAGCCCGAACATCTGCATCACAAAGATGGTGCCAAGGAAGGAAACCGGCAGGCCCATCGCCACCCAGAACGAGAACCGGAAGCCGAAGAACGCCCACATGACCAGAAACACCAGCGCCAGCCCCTGAAGGCCGTTGTCGGTGATGATCCGCAGCCGGTCTAGGATATTCGAGGTTGAATCGGTTGATATTTCAAGCGAAACCCCTTCGGGGGCGATGGCACGTTCTTCATCCAGAATGACCATCATCACATCCATGACCCTGAGCGCATCTTGTGCTGCCGTTTTGGTCACCGTAACAATCGCGGCCCGCTTGCCGTTGAAATACGAGGCCTCGTATTCGTCGGAAAACCGCACCGAAATTTCAGCCACCTCGCCCAGCAATACTTCGGCCCCGAGGTTCGAGGATGTCAGCGGGATATTGGCAAATTCTTGAGGGGTGTGGCGTTCGCCGACAAAGCGCAGCAAAGCGTCCCCGTCACGGGATTCCATCGTTCCGGCCGGAAGGTCAAAACTGCTGCGCGCCAGCGCATTGCCGATGCTGTCGATGCTCAGCCCGTACCGGCTAAGGGCTGCGGCGGGCACTTCGATGGATATTTCACGCCCTGAAAAGCCGGCAATGCGGGTTTGGGAAATCATCGGGTGGCGTTTTAATTTATCTGAAAAGGCTTCGGCATAGGCGAATAAAACCGCAGGATCATCCGGCCCGGTGATCGCAACCGATGCAACCGTTGCAATCCGCTCGACGATGCGGCTGGTTGGTTTGTCCACCTCGTTGGGAAAAGAGGTGATGGTATCAACTGCGGATTTGACGTCATCATAAAAGCTGTTGATGTCCCCGCCTTCAACGATTTCAGCACTGATGATCGCCACGTTGTCACGGGCAACACAGCGCAATTCATCCAGAGAGTCCACCGCTTGAATAGGGTCTTCAATCCTTGTGCAGATCGCTTGTTCAACCTCGGCGGGGGAGGCGCCGGGGTAAGCCACGCGCACTTCAATAACCGAGGGCGGGACCACCGGAAAGGTATCACGCTGTAGCGTCGGGACTGCGACAAAACCAATCACCATGATGATCAGCATCAGGATGTTGGCGGCGGTGGGGTGCGCCGCAAATAGGCGGATCATTTCGCATCATCCTGTCCAAGGGCGATCAAAGCAAGCCGCGCCTTTAGCGCCTTGTCCTCGACCGGTTTGACGGTTTTGCCCGGAATGGCAATATCCATATCCGTGACCACCAGCCGGTCGCCCTCGCTCAGCCCTTTGGCAACAATCGCTACAGAATCAATCGCATAGGAGATTTGCACATCGCGTTTCTCCAGCTTGTCTTCGCTATTAACCACAAAAACCGTACCGCCATGCACTGCGTCGCGCGGGATGGCGATGGCAGTGCGCTCGGGCGCGCTCAATATAACCTCGACAAACATATTGCGGCGCAGGGGCGGTTTTTGCCCCGTGGTCGCCTGTTCCATCGGCTGATCGACGATCACAACGACGTTGATGCTCTGGGTGCGCGGGTCGATCTGATCGCCAACGCGGGCGACACGGGCGTCCCATTCGATCACACGCGTGGGTGAGCGCAGCAAGACCGTCGCCYTGAGCCCCACTGGCCCCGTGGGGCGCGGCAGCCCTGAGTCACGCATAAGCGGAGCCATGCGGCCAATCGGAATTTGCGCGGCGATCTCGACGGCATCTACACCCTCGGCAGCCACCAGAACCTGACCACGGCTGACGAATTGTCCTGTTTCGGCAGATACTTCACCGATGCGCACATCATATGGCGCTTTTATCGATGTATAGCCCAAATCACGCAGGGTGATGTTTCTTTGGGCCATCAGCACCTTGCGTTCAGCCCCGTTCAAGGCCAGTTGGTTTTTAAGTGAATTAACGCTGGAGCGTGATACCAGCTCTTGTCGCACCGCCTTGTCCACAGCGGTTTGGGGGACGGCCCCGCGGCCAGCAAGATCTTTCTGGCGCACAAGGTCGGCGCGGCTGATTTCCCACTCGGCTTCGCTGATTGCAAGACTGGCATGGACGGTTTCATCCTTGACGTCGATCGATGCGATCTGCGCATCAATTTGCGCCAGTGTCAGTTCAATTCCGCTCTGGTCAATACGCATCAGCTCCTCGCCCGCATCCGCCAGCAATCCATTGGCAAGCTTTTCAGAGGTCCAGATTATTTCCCCTTCGATACGTGCCACAGCCCGCCATACCCGCGTCGGGCTGACAGTGCCGTAGCCGCTGACGCGCGGCACAATCGGGACCGGTGCAATGGTAATAATGCGCACCGGCGTAATTTTGGGCGACACTTCTTTTGCAGAAGGCGGCGATTTCATTCCGGCAAAGACCATGATCGACAAAACGCCCAGCCCCAATGGAACGGTTACGGACAGAAATCTTAGAAGGTATCTCGCAAGCCGCTTCATCCCGTGTTCCTTTTCATATCATGGGCCTTATTGTTTTAGGGTCAGGCCCCATTAATCCTGCACCACTGGCGCTATTTTCCCGAAATATCAGGGGTTTGGGGCGCGCCGTCAACAGTGGTTCTGTTTCCAAGCATCCCGAGCCGCTGAAAAGAAGGGAAAAACAGCGTCCGAAGGATTTGACGGATTTTCCCCGTGGGAACGGCTTAACTCATTCATAATGAACACATARACAGGGTTGATCATGGAGCCCCACCAGAACCAATGGTTCAATTCTCGTCATTGCCCTTAACCATCGCCAATAGATCGAAATCTACAGTCAGGGCAACCAATCACGAACGATTAGCGTCATTCTTACCCAATTGCAGTATCATTCCCGACGAGGTTTCCACAACAACAGACGTTTGCAGATATTGAGACCTGCAATAAGTTAGTAATGTCAGCTTTGCCAAATGGGGCAGATATTTTGGCACCTTCGCTAAGGTCGGCTTTCCGCCCGTCCTGTCAATGCGGCATGTCCGCTTTGGGGTTGCGAGCGGACAAGGTCGGCTGTCGGACGATGACATATTGCATAACGGCCAACTGTTCGTAAATTCAGCAATCAGCCTTTGCGCGAGTCAGAAAAGCGCGGCGTTCAGCACTGATTTGGGCACGGGATGGATTTGGGCACGGGATGGGATGGCACCGATCTTGTTCTTTAGCGGCGCGGCGAAACTTTGTCATATGCTAATCATATGCTCCATTCCCCCGTTCAAACCGGCTTTGCCTCGGGAACCTTCATCCCCTCCAGTATCCGCAATGGCCGACGAACCGCCTCAGACAACCCCGGCCTTTTCGGGGCCGGTATCTGTTTGCTGACCTCGACCATCAACACCCCGCTGGCCACCACCGTCGGCATCCTGCGCCCCGCCTTTTCCCAAAATCCAGCCGTGCGCAGCCAGAACCGTTTCTGTGACGGCGGCGCATATAATGCCCCGACATGGCGTTCCGGCATCAGCCCGTGGCTTTTCAACAGCGCCTCGAGCTGCCCCAAACTGTAAGGGCGTCCATAGCCAAACGGCGTGTGATCGCTGCGCGCCCACAGACCGACACGGTTGGGCACAATAAACAGCGCCCGCCCCCCGGGGCCCAGCACACGGTAGCATTCCTGTAGCAAGTTAAATGGATGGTCGCAGGTTTCCAGCCCGTGCATCACCACCAGTTTATCAACCGATCCGGTTTCCAGCGGCCACAGGGTTTCCTCGACCAGACAGGCCACATTCGGCTGCCCCGCCGGCCACGCCATCACCCCTTGCGGCCCCGGCATCAGCCCGATCACCCGACGCGCCTCGGCCAGATACGGGCGCAGCAACGGCACGGCAAAACCAAAGCCCGCCACGGTTTGGCCCTTGGCCTCGGGCCAGATCTCGACCACACGGTCGCGCACCGCACGTTGTGCCGAACGGCCCAGCGCCGAACGATAATAGAAAGCTTTCAAATCAAGCACATCAAGGTGCATTTATCGGGTCCCGCTTGGCTGCATTTGCAAGCAGCATACCCACCCCGCGCAAAAACGCCATGCTCATCATGCCCTGTGCGGGCATTCCTCGCATTCCTCCACCAACGAAAAGCGCCCGTCAAGGAGCGATGAGCGCCGCCAACAACACCTCAACAAACCCGTCCAGATTGCCCAGCATCATTTCGTGGCCCACATCGGGGACAGTCGCAACATGAACCCCGCTTGCCGCAAGCCGGTCTGGATCAGGCATATCCGGCGACACGATATTGGTTTTGTCGGGGTGGTTGTTTGCGCCATAAATATATGTCCGCGGGATTTTCAGCTCCAGAAACCGCTCCATAAAACCATCCGGAATATTAACCAATGCCCGCGCCATTGCATGCAATGCAATTGGATCAACATGGGCATAGGCCGCCACAATGAAGGCTTCAAAATCATTGCCCTGCGCCGCACCTTCACGCAGTTTTGTCAATATGCGGTCAAGCTCGGTTGCCGCGAACGCCTCTGGCGTAAAAGACGCAAAATGGCGCGAGGCCATCCCGCCGCCGGAGGTTAAATTCCCTTCGGCAATGATCATGCGCGACACAAGATCAGGCCGCATGTCGGCAAGCGCCGCCGCCACACTGCCGCCGAACGAATACCCGACCACCGGGCACGGCCCGCATCCAATATGATCAAGATCAGCCTCGATACATTCTGCGTGCGCGTCTATGGTGGCCGGAAAATCAGGCTGATAATCGCTGGTTCCTGAACCGATGAAATCAATCATAACATTGGTGCTGCCCCGCATATCAGGGTGCGTTGCCACCGACAGAAAATTCCCGACCGCCGGAAATCCCATCCCTGGCAGGAATATAATATGCGGGGCCCCTTGCCCCACTTCGTGCCACCGGATTGATGCCTTGTATTTAGGCAAATAGAGACTGTTCAATGGACCACGCGCCCCTTATGCATTTGCATTTTCTGCCCGTAAATCAGCCATCAGCTCGGTCAGAGATTTCAGATAGAACGCACCTGTMAGCTGCCCATCCCCATCAAATTCGTTCTGCGCCCCCGCCACCATCACCTCTGGTCCGGTCAATAAACGCGGGCGAAACGTGGTCATCGCCAGCCGCAACGCATATTGCGCCCGCGCCCCGCCTGCCCGACCCGCCGCCGCCGACACAATCGCCACGGGTTTACCTTTCCATGGCGTGCCTTTCGTCCGGCTGACCCAGTCCAGCGCGTTTTTCAAAACGCCAGAAAACGACTGGTTATATTCGGGCGTCGAAATCACCACACCGTCCGCCGCCGCGATCTGCTCGGCCAATGTCTGCACCGCCGCAGGAGGGCCCGAAGCATCCTCGACATCGCCGTTATACAAAGGGAAATCCAGATCGGCCTCGGTATAGCTGGCATCCTCCATCAACCGTGCCGCCTCGCGGATCAATTGCCGGTTAAACGATGCCGCCCTTAACGAGCCGGAAATTCCCAATAGATTAAACTGCGTCATCACGCGCCCTTTTCCATAAAACTGACCCGCAAGATGTWGCAAAACACACCCACACACAAGGGGGCCGACCACACACCGACCACACACCAGCTGTGCAATTCTGTCAGGTGCCCTTGCGCACCACAACCACCAGATTATTCGCCGGCATCTCGCAAACCGCAACCAACGACAGCCCGTTCGCACAGAACGCGGCCTCCATCCACTCCAGATCCTTATACCCGATGGCCGCATCCTGCGCCGCAAGGCTTGCATGGAATTTCTCATCCCCGTCGCTGCGGAATGCACCATCCGTGCGAAACGGCCCGTAGATAAAGAAATGCCCGCCAGCCGCCAGCCCGTTTGCCGCCCCGCCGATCACGGCCTTCGCGTCGAGCTGTGAAATCAGATGAAACAGATTGACCACATAGACCAGCCCCAGATCGGGCCACGCAGGCCATGTGCCGCTGGCATCAAACTGGATTGGCGCCCGCAAGTTGGCCACACCCACATGCGCCCGCCATGCCAAAACACTTGCCATGCGTTCATCCGACAAATCACTGGGCTGCCACGCCACATCCGGATGCGCTTGCGCCAAGCCTGCAATATGCTGCCCCGTGCCGCTGGCCAATTCCAGCGCCATGCCCCCGTCCGGAACATATTGCGCCAACCGCTCGAATATCGGTGCGGCGTTACGTATCGCTGACGGGGCCGACAAACGACCATCCGGCAATGTGGTCGTCATTGGCCCGGTATCGGGCAATTTCAAAGGGGGCTGTGTCATTTTGCACCTCACATGTTCGTAAACCCAATATTGCGCCCATCGCCACAATCGGCAAGACTGGGTATAACCCGAAATGAAAGGATACCCCCGTGTCGCTCCAGATTGCCACCATTCCCTGCCGCTCTGATAACTACGCTTTCCTGCTGCACGACAAAGACAGCGGCGAGACCGCAGTGGTCGACGCCCCCGAAGCCGCCCCGATCATTGCCGAGCTGGACAAGCGCGGCTGGACCCTGACCCATATTCTGATCACCCACCACCATTTCGACCATATCGACGGGGTGGAAGAGTTGCGCGAAAAATACGGCGCCAAAGTTGTCGGAGCTGCGGCCGACACCCWCCGCCTGCCGCCACTGGATATTGAACTGTCCGAGGGCGACAGCATCAAAATCGGGGACAACACAGGCAGTGTGCTGGATGTGTCAGGCCATTGCGCCAACCACCTTGCCTTTTATTTCCCTGACAGTTTTGCCGTGTTCACCGCCGACAGCCTGATGGCGCTGGGATGTGGCCGCCTGTTCGAGGGCACGCCCGCGCAAATGTGGCAAAGCCTGTCCAAAATTGCCGCCCTGCCGCCGATGACGATTGTCTATTCCGGCCATGAATACACTGCGTCGAACGCCACATTCGCCTATTCGGTCGAGCCGAACAACGCAGCCCTGAAAGACCGCATCCTGCAAATCATCGAAGCACGAGCACAAAACATGGCGACTGTGCCCTCGATTTTGGCAGACGAGCTGGCCACAAACCCGTTCCTGCGCCCCGCATCCGCCGAAATCCGGCAACAACTGGACATGGAATCCGCCACCGATACCGAGGTGTTTGCCGAAATCCGGCACCGCAAAGACACCTTCAAACAGACCGAAATGCCCGATATCACGGAAGAACCGTGCAATTGTGCGTATGATTGATCAAAAAGCACTTGAATTTACGGCCAATCACACCGAACTTTAAGGATATCAAGACATAGGTGGGGCAACCGCCTTAACGCAAAGGAGCACATAACGTGCCGTCATTCTCGAATACCCTTGAGCAGGCAATCCATTCCGCACTGGCCTTGGCCAATGCCCGCAAGCATGAACTGGCCACGCTGGAGCATCTGCTGCTGTCATTGATTGACGAGCCGGACGCCGCCAAGGTGATGCAGGCCTGTAGTGTTGATATTGAGGCTCTGCGCAAAACCCTGCTTGAATTCATCGACGATGATCTGGCCACTCTGGAAACCACCGTTGAGGGCTCCGAAGCCGTGCCAACGGCTGCGTTCCAGCGGGTGATCCAGCGCGCCGCGATCCATGTGCAATCCTCGGGTCGCACCGAGGTGACGGGGGCCAACGTGCTGGTCGCCATCTTTGCCGAACGCGAATCCAACGCGGCCTATTTTCTGCAAGATCAGGACATGACCCGTTATGACGCGGTGAATTTCATCGCGCATGGCGTGGCCAAAGACCCTGAATTCGGCGAGCCACGCCCGCTGACGGGGGCATCGGATTTCGGCGAAGAGGCGTTCGAGATTGAAGGCGAGGAAAAAGAGAGTGCGCTGGCGAAATACTGCGTTGATCTGAACGAGAAATCCGCCAAGGGCGATATTGACCCGCTGATCGGCCGCCAACTCGAGGTCGAGCGCTGCATTCAGGTGCTGTGCCGCCGCCGCAAGAACAACCCGCTGCTGGTGGGTGATCCGGGCGTGGGCAAGACCGCCATTGCCGAAGGTCTGGCACGTAAAATCGTGCTGGGCGAAACACCCGAGGTTCTGTCCAAAACCACGATCTATTCGCTGGATATGGGCGCACTGCTGGCTGGCACGCGGTATCGTGGCGATTTCGAGGAGCGGCTAAAGGCGGTGATGACCGAACTTGAGGACCATGATGACGCGGTTCTGTTCATCGACGAAATCCACACCATCATCGGCGCTGGTGCCACATCGGGCGGGGCGATGGATGCCTCCAACCTGCTGAAACCTGCGTTGCAAGGCGGCAAGCTGCGCTGCATGGGATCGACAACCTATAAGGAATTCCGCCAGCATTTTGAAAAGGACCGCGCCTTGGCGCGCCGATTCCAGAAAATTGACGTAAACGAGCCTTCAGTCGAGGATACCATCAAAATCCTGAAAGGGGTGAAATCCTATTTCGAGGACCACCACGGCATCCGTTATACCATGGAGGCGATCAAAACCGCGGTGGAACTCTCGGCGCGCTACATTACCGACCGCAAATTGCCCGACAAAGCCATTGATGTGATCGACGAGGCAGGTGCTGCCCAACATCTGTTGCCCGAAAGCAAGCGGCGCAAAACCATCGGCKTTAAGGACATCGAGGTGGTTGTCTCGAAACTGGCCCGTATCCCTGCCAAATCCGTATCCAAAGACGACACCGAAATCCTGCGCGATCTGGAGAAATCGCTGAAACGCGTGGTGTTCGGCCAAGATCCGGCAATCGAGGCGCTGGCCTCGGCGATAAAACTGTCCCGTGCTGGCCTGCGCGAACCCGAAAAACCCATCGGTAACTACCTGTTCGCAGGCCCGACCGGCGTGGGTAAAACCGAGGTCGCCAAGCAATWGGCCGACACCTTGGGCGTTGAACTGCTGCGCTTTGATATGTCCGAATRCATGGAAAAACACGCGGTGTCGCGCCTGATTGGTGCGCCTCCCGGTTATGTCGGATTTGATCAGGGCGGTATGCTGACCGATGGTGTGGATCAGCACCCGCATTGCGTGCTGTTGCTGGACGAAATGGAAAAGGCGCATCCGGATGTTTACAACATTCTGTTGCAGGTGATGGACCACGGAAAACTGACCGATCATAACGGGCGCACAGTGGATTTCCGCAATGTGATCCTGATTATGACCACCAATGCCGGTGCCTCCGAAATGGCGAAAGAGGCTATCGGCTTTGGCCGGGACCGGCGCGAGGGTGAAGACACCGCCGCAATCGAGCGCACATTCACCCCGGAATTTCGCAACCGTCTGGACGCCACCATCAGCTTTGCCCCGCTTAGCAAGGATGTGATTGCCCAAGTGGTCGAGAAATTCGTACTGCAACTCGAAGCACAATTGATGGATCGCAATGTGTCGATTGAACTGACCAAAGCGGCGGCTGACTGGCTGGGCGACAAGGGTTATGACACCAAAATGGGCGCACGCCCGCTGGCCCGGGTCATTCAGGAATACATCAAAAAACCGCTGGCCGAGGAATTGCTGTTTGGCAAACTGGCCAAGGGCGGATTGGTCAAGGTTAGGACAAAAGATGGCAAGCTGGATATCCAGATCCTGTCACCGCAAAAACGCCGCCTGTCCGAGAATACGCCACCCTTGCTGACAGCGGAATGATCCGCACAGCGCTGGCGCTCCTCGCATTGCTCTGCACCACCACCCCGCTTGCGGCGCAAGGGTTGTCGCTTGCCCTGCCGCTGGACTGCACCCTTGGCCAAACCTGCTACGTCCAGCAATATGTTGACCGTGATGCGGGGCCTGACCACAGCGATTTCACCTGTGGCAAGCTGAGCTATGACGGCCACAAAGGCACAGATTTTGCCCTGCCCAGCCTTGCCGCGATGCAGGCGGGCATAGATGTTCTGGCCGCAGCGGACGGGATTGTCACAGGCATACGCAACGACATGCCCGACATCATGCAAGGTGCGCTGAACGCCCCTGATATAGCGGGTAAGGAATGTGGCAACGGCGTCGTGGTTACGCACGACAACGGATGGGAAACCCAGTATTGCCACCTGAAAATGGGCTCGGTCACCGTGACACAGGGCGCGCATATTTCCCAAGGCGACGTGTTGGGCACAGTTGGTCTGAGCGGTAAAACCCAGTTCCCCCATGTTCATCTGTCGGTGCGTAAAGATGGCAATGTCATTGATCCATATGATGCCGATGAAACCTTGACCTGTAATGACCCCGATCCGGACAGCCTTTGGCAAACCGATATGGCTTATGTCGGCACGGGCATCATCAATCTGGGCTTTAGCGCCAGCGTGCCAAAATACGCAGCTATCAAGGCCGGAGGGGCGCATACGAAGGCGATGCCAGCCCACACCCCCGCGCTGGTGTTTTGGGGCTACGCCTATGGCGGGCAAAAGGGCGACATTCTGGAACTGCTGATCAATGGCCCCAAAGGCGAAGTGATCCGCCACCGGGACAGTCTGGAAAAATCCCAAGCCCAGTTTTTCCGTGCGGCAGGCAAACGCACCAAAACTGCGGGCTGGCCCATCGGCACCTATACCGGAACGGCAACTTTAATGCGCGGCGAAGATGTTCTGGCACAGCGCGAGATCAGCATTCAGATCAAATAGGCCCCGTCAGCGTTCGGTAAACTTCAGCTCGATCCGGCGGTTCTGCGCCCACGCCGCAGSKGTRTCRKCSGKRTTGAYCGGCTGATATTCYCCAAACCCRTTTGCCGMCAGSCGGTYMGGSGGAATCCCCARMYSWTCCGCCATATAGCGCACCACAGACAGGGCACGTCCCTGACTAAGTTCCCAATTATCCCGATACCGCCCAAAGCCCGACAAAGGCTGGTTGTCCGTGTGCCCATCCACCCGGATCACCCAATCAATCTCGGGCGGAATGTCATCCGAAACCCGTTTCAAAATCGCCGCGATGCGGGCAATCTGTGCGCGACCCTCGGCTGACAACTCGGCATCACCCGTCTGGAACAAAACCTCGCTTGAAAACACAAACCGATCACCAACAATACGCACGCCCTCCTCGCGGCCCAGCAGATCGCGCAGTTGCCCGAAAAACTCGCTTTTATACCGCGCCAAATCCTTGGTTTCGGCCTCCAGCCGAATGCGCTCGGCCTCTTCCAGCTTCCGGCGGCGTTTTTCTTCGGCGGCAACACGGGCCAGTGCGGTGTTCAATTGCGACCCCAACGCCTGCAACTGCACATCCGATTGCGCATCCCGCGCAGCAGAATCGTCCAGCAACAATTGCAAGCCGCCCAATTGCGCACGCAACGCCGCGACCTGCTCGTTCAACAACGCCAGCTTGCGCTGCTCGTCCAAGGTCAGCGCCTCCTGCTCGGACAACGCCTTTTGCGCCACTGCCAGCAACGCCGCCCGCTCCTCGGCTGCACTCAATTGCACCTTGGCATCCTGTGCATCCTGCTCAGACGCGTCTTTTGCCGCCTCGGCAGCCGCCAGCAATGTCAGCGTTTCCTCGGCCCGTTTGCGCTGCTCCTCAAGCGCCAGCGTCATCGCCGTCAGTTCGGTATCCGCGTTCTCCAGACGCTCCCGCAGCATTTCAGCCGCCGCCGCATCCGCCAATCGCGCGACTTCCTCCTCGCTTAACGCGGCCTCAACCCCCGCCAGTCGCTCCCGCAATATTTCGGCCGCCGCAACTTCGGCCAACCGTGCTTTCTCGACTTCTGAAATCTGCCCCTCGGCAATTGCCAGCCGCGCTTCCAGATCAGCACCCCGCACCGTTTCCCCGTCCAGCCGTGCCAATACATCAGCCAGCGTTTCATCCCGCGCCGTGGCCTGACTGCGCAAATTGGCAATCAACGCCTGCAGCGCCTCCTTGCGGGCCGCCGCCAATCGGGCCGTCTCGACCTGCACATCAATTTCGTCGCGTGCCTTTGCCAACGCCAGTTGCAGCGCCTCTTGATCTGAAATCAGCTGACTGCGCACAGCGTCTGCATCGGCCAATTGCTGCGTCAACGCCTCGCCCTCGCCACGCGCCGCATCGCGCTCGGCCAGCAAACTTGCAACCTGCGCTTCAAATCCGGTGATTGCGGCACGTTGCTGTTGCAGCTCGGTGCTTTGCGCATTTGACTGGGCCGTCAGGGACGCGATCAGCGCCAGCCGTGTTTCGGCCTCGCTGCGGGCTGTGGCCAAGGAGCTGTCCAGCCGCACAACGTCATCTTCCAGCCCAGCCGCGCGTTGCTGCGACAACCCCAGCGCATCCGCCAATCCAATGATCTGCAAATTCAGATCATCCAGCTCGGATTCCTGTCCGGTGATGGTTTCGCGCAGCACAAATTGCACCACCATGAAAATGGTCAGCACAAACATCAGCACCAGCAGCAGCGCCGTCATCGCATCGACAAACCCGGGCCAGATCGAGGCTTGAAACCGGTTTCCTGTGCGACGACTAAGCGCCATCAGCCCTGCCCCCGCCCGCCGCCTCTGGGCGTCACCGCGCGGATCGCTTTGGTCAGCGCCGCAAGATCATTGCGCAATTCACCCGTGACCTCTTGGCGGCCCGCCGACATTTCCTCGAGCACCCGCAGCAACTGCACATCAATTGAACGCAGCCGCATCCGGCTTTCGGCATCCACATGCGGCCCGCCCTCCTCGGCCTGTTTCGTGAGCAGTTGCACCAGCGCATCCTGCCCGTCCGCCACCCGCATCAGGGCATCCGGCGTGCCGGTTTCCCGTGCCATCCGGTCGGTCAGCCGTTCCACCGATGTGGCCAGCAGCCCCAGTTTTTCGTCCACCATCGCGCGGCTGACATCGGACTGGGTGAACATCGTGCGCATCGCTTCCATCTGTTCCGCCATATGGTCCAGCACACCGGCAATCACGCCCTGCTCGCCACCGTCGCCGTCCCCCGATGAAAATCCAACGCGGGTGATGGTCGACAGCCACTCTTCCAATTCGCGATAAAACCGGTTTTGGCCGTGGCTGGCGAACAATTCCAGCAAGCCGACAACCAACGATCCGGCCAACCCCAACAAGGACGAGGCAAACGCCGTGCCCATACCGCCCAGTTGTTTTTCCAATCCGCTCATCAGTCGGCCAAACACCTCGATGCCGCTTTCCCCACTAGAGGGGGCCAATGCGCGGATGGTTTCGACAAGCGCAGGAACAGTGGTGGCCAGACCGTAAAATGTGCCGAGAAGGCCCAGAAATATCAGCAGGTTGACGATGTAGCGGGTGATGTCGCGGGCTTCTTCAATCCGTGTGCCGACTGAATCCAGGATCGAGCGTGATGATGACGCCCCGATCTGCATCTTGGCCGAGTGCGACCGCAGCAATGCCGCCAGTGGCGCAAGCAGTCGCGGGGCGCTGGCCGTTTCAATCACGTCACGATCCGCGACAAATCCCTCGATCCAGTTTACCGATGTAACCAGTTGGAACACCTGCCAGAAACAGGCAAACACCCCGACCAGAAACACAAACAGAATGAACCCGTTCAACATCGGGTTGGCCAAAAATACTGGTGCTACACGCGGAAAGGCGATGTAGGTTCCAAACCCGACAAGCCCCAGAATGATCAGCATCGTAATGATCTGACGTACGGGTTGGGCGAAATATGGCTCGGCCTCGTGATCCGGCTGGTCCATCTGGACAGTTCCTGACCTGATTGGTTGTTTTGTCCAAGGATAGTATCATGCGCAGCCTATGCCAACCGGCAAATTTTCCGGCGCATCAGACCAGTTTGCGCACCCTGTGCGATAGCCAGTCCAGATCGCCATCCGCTATGCCCAGTTCATGCAAATGCGCCGCCGTATTGTGCAGATATTCGTCGTTCGGCCCGCGCCCGCCGATGGCCGTTGCGATGATCCCCGCCTGTTCGTCCAGCGTCAGGTGGCCGCAATATTGCGGATGGCCCACATCCATCACATAGGTTACTGCCTGCACCGATTGCCCATCGCGCAGGGTAATTGGCAGCACCGCTTCGACATAAGCTGATGAAATCAACTCGCGTTCGCGCAAATAACCCAGCACCTGATCCGCCTGCGCACCAGCCACCTGATACGCCAACCCGTCACAGGACGCACCATCCAGTGCATCCAACGCCAGCACCAGACCGGGGTCTGCAACCGTGCCGCGGTGATGGATTGAGCGCATGCAGAATGATCTGTGGTAATCCGACAGCTTTGCAATTTTCTTTTCGGTAAATGCAAACCCCGGATTCCACATGAGTGATCCATACCCGAACACCCATATCGGCGACTGTGTCATCAATTCTGGCCCTTTTTCCCTAGCCCCTATAAACAACAGATCAATGCAGGTTAAAAGAGGCCATAATGCGCAAACTGATCGCCCTAATTGTTATCATATTCGGCCTGTGGGGCGGATACTGGTTTGTCGGCTCAACCGCACTTGAGACYGGCCTAAAGGATTATCTGGCAAGCAAACACAGCGCCGATGACCCGATCCAGATCGCCTATTCCGACCTGACGGTGCGCGGGTTTCCCAACCGGTTTGACACGCGCCTGTCCGACATCACCGTGGTTGACGCCGCAACCGGCATCAGTTGGAGCGCGCCGTTCTTCCAGATACWKKYACTAAGCTATAAACCCTACCACATCATCGCCGCGCTGCCGCACAGCCAGACCCTGCGCCTGACAGATCAGGAATTGCAAATCGCCAGTGATGAAATCAAGGGCAGTGTAGTGTTTGCCGCTGGCGCCCTGCTGGACAAAGCCCTGGAAATCGAGCGCAGCAGCATCGTGATCCGCAATCTGGCGGTGACCTCGAATATGGGATGGATTACCGCGATCAAAGAGGGCAGCATTGCCACCCGCCAAACTCCGGCCAACCCGCTGCATTACGATCTGGCCGTTTCAGCCAACGCCATCACCCTACCTGACGAACTGCGCATGGCGATTGATCCAGCAGGGCAACAACCCGCAGTGTTTGACAGAATATCGCTCGACAGCACCCTTGCCTTCACCCATCCGTGGAACCTGCTGGCGACGCGCCCCGACACCCCGCAACTTACCGAAATCGCCGTGACCGATCTGACCCTCCTTTGGGGTGATGTGCAGTTTCAGGCCAGCGGCACCTTGCAGATTGACCGGAGCGGATATCCAAACGGCACGCTGGATCTGACCGCCACGAATTGGCAGAAAATGTATCAACTGGCCGAAAGCGCCAATGCGGTAGATCCCGACTTTGCCCAAACCATCCGACGCGCCCTAAGGGTTTTGGCCGACATGTCGAGTGGTGAGAATGTGATCAAAGCGCCGCTGAATTTTGCCGCAGGTCAAATGCTGTTGGGGCCACTGCCAATTGGCCCCGCACCGCGTTTCAACTAACGGCAATAGGTTCCATTGCGGTATCTGGCGGTGTCAAAATGGAAATGATCCTGATGATACCGGTCCGCATCCGGCCCCAGAACCGTGCCAAATGGCCCGCATGCCGCTTTGTGCATCCGCTTTAGCACCGCACCTTTGCGCCGATTGCGCCAGTCGGTCAGCACCGTCATCGATGTTCCATCCTTCAGGTTGATCGCGGCAATATCAATCGCGCGGCCACGGGCATGTTCCGAAATCTTGCCTCCTGCCTGATTGTTGCGGGTCCGGCAAGCGTAATGCGCCACCACACGCAGCGATTTGATGCCGCCGCCCATGCGCCCCACGGCCGGTTTTGCACCATTGTGAACCCATCGTTTCAACGCCTTGGCCGTGGTGCAATCCAGCGTCGCTGGCGTGCTTAACGCCACCCCGGCAACCGAGGTGATCCTGACCGGATTGGCAATACCACAAGCACTGATCCGACCCCGGATGCGGGCAATCGTTTGACCGCGAATGGCCCTGTCACCGCATACAGAACCACGGCGCGGCCCGCGCACTTCTCCGCTCACCGCAATTGGTGCCGTATCAGCACGCGCCACAATCCGGCGCATATTTTCAGGTCGCGCAGGGGGGCGTAATGAGCGTTGCAACCCTGGTGCATCACGCAAAACCGCCACATCGGGATGTGCCTTAACCCGGCCCCGATACCGTGTGTCCGACGCAATCACAGGGCGCGGCTTTGGCCGGATKMKSRMWWTKWMWTMWAYCRRYRSYSMRAWGRGSCRSRKSRKMYAAWYGRWWWWSYCGRCGGSTMRSGCCGKTRKGATTGGCTTCACTCGGGCGCTGGCCCAGGAAGGCGCCCGCAAAGGCGTCACCGTCAATGCAATTGCTCCGGGCTATATCGCAACGGAAATGGTCGCTGCGCTGGATGAAAAAGTCCTGCAAAGCATCGTCTCGCAGATCCCCGTAGGGCGGCTTGGAACCCCCGAAGAAATCGCCAATTGCGTCGCATTTCTGGCGGACGACAAGGCCGGCTTCCTGACGGGCTCGGTGATTACGGCCAATGGTGGGCAATATA